>NZ_CACSIS010000025.1:0-90164 GCF_902705905.1 Klebsiella sp. 18074
AAAGCATGAAGTTGAAGAGAGCCAGCTCCCTCTAAAAGAGGTGTGAAGGGAAGGCTCTCAGAGTCTGGACTTAGTACGCCCCTATGGGGCGTTTTCAATGCCACCTGCTATGCAGGTGGTTTTTTACACCGTCGGCGGCCGGGCGGCAGGGAAGGCGCGAGCTCGTTAAGGGTGAAGCGCATCAAATGGTTATGAGGCAATAGTGAGCGTGAACGGATGGCGTTTCATGCGCGCAATCTGCTGCTGGTTAAAATTTGCACATTCGGCGCTATGGTCGGCCCCACGCCCTCTGCAGCAATCTGACTCCAGGTTATCCACAGAGTTAGGTAGCCACTTTGTGGACAGAGTCGGCGCCGTGTCCGCAGGCCAGGCCGGCGCTTTGACTGCTGGTGGAAGCGTGTCTGTCATATTGAATAGCGCTGGCTTAAGGCCATTCTGAATTTAGTATCTTGATTGGTAAGTATTTATTATTTTCAGCAATTCAAAGTCAATAAGGTTATTTGTTTTTAATGTGGGTAATGCATAAAAGTGAGGTAACGCAGAAAACAGATTTATCGATGTGCTGTTAAGAAGGATATTATTATGCCGGAAGCGGGTGAATTGTATCTCCTACCGAAAAGAGAAAATAACTGGCATTTAAATAATGTCGTCGATGAACTGCGTCACGTTCGTCAGGCGTGGCGCGATGAACATTCGAAAAATAACTATCGTAATAAACGCAGTTTACCTTCCCGTGAAAGCGTTAATTCCGTTAGCGATACTTTGATAAAAGTGCTTTATCCGATGCGGCTGGGCGATGTCGAATTACGCAAAGAGGGCGAAGATTATTACGTCGGCCACCTGTTAAGCACCTCGCTTGACCGGCTGACCGAAGAAGCGCTTCTGGAACTCTACTATCAGTCCGATGAGCAGGATGCGCAGGGCGCGAGCCACGCGCTGACCCAGGAGGCGGTCAGGCGGGTCCAGCAGTTTGCTAACCGCTTGCCGCTTATCCGCCAGCGCCTCGACAGCGATATCCTCGCCGCCTATCAGGGCGATCCCTCCGCGCGCAGCATGGATGAGGTGCTGCTCTGCTATCCGGGAATTCATGCCGTGATCCACTATCGCCTGGCCCACGAGCTGCATCAGCTCGATCTGCCTCTGCTGGCGCGCATGATAACCGAGAAAGCGCACGGCCAGACCGGTATAGATATTCATCCCGGGGCGCAGATTGATGACGGATTCTTTATCGATCACGGGACCGGCGTGGTGATTGGCGAAACGGCCATCGTCGGTAAGCGGGTGCGTATTTACCAGGCGGTCACCCTGGGGGCCAAACGATTTATTGCCGGTGAAGACGGGCAGTTACTAAAAAACTACCTGCGCCATCCGATAATAGAAGATGACGTCGTTATTTATGCCGGCGCAACAATATTAGGACGAATTACTATCGGCGCGCGTTCGAGCATTGGCGGGAATATATGGCTAACCCGCGATGTTCCGCCGGACAGTAATGTGCAGCAGGCGCGTGCCCAGCAAAAACATTTCAGCGACGGCGACGGGATTTAATTCTGCCGAAAATAAAATGGAATGGCCGGCGCATCGGGATAGATAAAATAGCGGCGTGATAATCATTATGAATTTACTTGAAACGATCGGCGCTACGCCGTTAATAACCTTGCCCTCTTTTGCCGCAGAGTTGCCAGGCGTAACGCTGCTGGCAAAGGCTGAATTTATGAACCCCAGCGGCTCGGTAAAAGACCGCGCGGCGAAAGCCATGGTGCTGGACGGGATTGCGCAGGGTTTATTAACGCCGGATAAAACAATTATTGATGCGACCAGCGGCAATACCGGCATTGCCTACGCGATGATTGGCGCGGCACTCGGATATCGCGTCCGGCTATATCTGCCGCAGAATACCAGCCCGGAGCGCAAACGTATTATTCGCCATTATGGCGCCACGATTGTGGAAACCGATCCGCTTGAAGGCTCTGACGGCGCCTATAGAGAAGTTCAGGCACAAGTTGCTGCACATCCGGAATGCTATTTTTATCCCGACCAGTATAACAACCCCGTTAATCCGGATACGCATTTCGCGACCACCGGAAAAGAGATCTGGGACCAGAGCGGGCAACAAATCACCCATTTTGTCGCGGGGATGGGCACCTCCGGCAGTTTTGTCGGCACCGCGCGGCGGCTCAAATATGAGAATCCGCAGGTTAAAACGCTCGCCGTGCAGCCCACTTCGCCGTTCCACGGCATTGAAGGGACCAAGCATATGGGCAGCAGCATTAAACCGGGCATTCTCGACGAAACCCTGTTCGACGACATTATTTCTGTCACCACCGAAGAGGCCTACGCCATCACACGACGCCTCGCCCGGCGGGACGGCATTTTTGTCGGTATTTCATCCGGCGCAAACGTTGCCGCCGCCGTCAGGCTGGCCCGCACGCTGCCAGCGAGATCGGTGGTGGTCACGCTGCTGTGTGATGTCGGCTCGCGTTACCTGACTGACTCTTTTTGGAATGAAACCGATGATTGAATTGACCCACAAAATCGCAAAGCAGATTGGCGTTGAAGGGGAAAAGGCCTATCCCAACGAATGCTGCGGCGCGCTCTTTGGCCATTTCTCCGCCCAGGGCGATGCCCGCGTGACGGCGATTTTTCCCATCGACAATGCCCGTGAGTCGGAGGAGCAGTACCACCGTTTTGTCATCACCGCCGACGACTCCCTGCGGGCGGAACGCACCGCGCTGGCTCAGGAGGTGGACGTGATCGGCTATTACCATTCGCACCCCGATCATCCGGCTATTCCGTCGGAATTTGACCGCGAACACGCGCTGCCGTTTTACGCCTACATCATCGTCGCGGTTGCGCAGCGGCAGGCGGGCGCGCTCACCAGCTGGCGGCTGACGCAGGACCGCCAGCGCTTTTTGCAGGAGGAGGTGCGCACCGTTCCATAACGCGAATAACGGGCAGCACGCTGCCTGAAACCAGAAAAAAACACGGAGAGATTACCACTATGGCATCGACATTACTGATTCCCACCGCACTTCGCGCCTTCACCGACGGCCAGGGGAAAGTGACCCTCGAAGGCCACACCGTTGGGCAGTTGGTCGCCGCACTGGCGGAGCGTTTCCCTGACATTCAGCCGCATCTGTACGACGACGCGGGGGAGCTGCGCAGCTTTATCAATCTGTACGTGGGGGAGAACAATATTAAAACCACCGGCGGGCTGGAGACCCCGATCGGCGAGGGCGCCGAGGTGCTGCTGGTCCCCGCCATTGCAGGCGGCGTCGGGAAGGCGGTATGAGCAGAGCGAGCATTATCCCGGACGACCGTCTGGCGGAGCTGACGCATGCGGAAATTGCCCGCTACAGCCGCCATCTGCTGCTGCCGGAAGTGGGGCTTGAGGGGCAGAAGCGTCTGAAAGCGGCCCGCGTGCTGATTATCGGCACCGGAGGGCTGGGTGCGCCGGTGGCGCTTTATCTGGCGGCTGCCGGGGTCGGGACGCTGGGGATTGTCGATTTTGATTTTGTCGAAATCTCCAACCTGCAAAGGCAGATCATTCATAGCACCAAAGATCTCAACCGGCCCAAAGTCGCTTCGGCGAAAGACAAGCTTAAAGCGATCAATCCCGACCTTCAGGTGGTGACCTATAACACCATCCTGAGCAGCAAAAACGCGCTCGAGATTATTCGCGAGTACGACCTCGTGGTTGACGGTACGGACAACTATCCCACCCGTTATCTGATCAACGATGCCTGCGTTTTGCTGGGTAAGCCGCTGGTCTACGGCTCCATTTTCCAGTTCGAGGGGCAGGCCAGCGTCTTTTATGCCGGGGAAGGGCCGTGCTACCGCTGTCTTTATCCCGAGCCGCCGCCGCCGGGGCTGGTACCTTCCTGTGCTGAAGGCGGCGTGGTCGGCGTGCTGCCGGGAATTATCGGCACCATCCAGGCGGCGGAAGCGATCAAGCTTATCGTCGGCGGCAGCGAGAGCCTGATTGGCCGTCTGCTGCTCTTCGACGTCTGGCAAATGAAGCAGCGCGAGCTGCGGCTGGAGCGGGATCCCGGCTGCCCGGTATGCGGTGAGCACCCGTCGATTCATGAGTTGATTGACTACGAAGAGTTTTGCGGACTGAAGCCCGATGAGGCTGAGATTCCGGTTGAAAGCGTCACGGCCAGGGAGCTTCACGCCTGGATAGAGGAGGGAAAACCCCTGCAGCTGATCGACATTCGTGAGCCCCACGAAAGGGCGATTGCCAAATTCCCGCAGGCAAAAGTGATGCCGCTGGGCCAGATAGTCAGACGTATCGGGGAATTCGATCCGACGGTCGATGCGGTGTTTCTGTGCAAGATCGGGCAGCGCAGTATTTTCGCGATTCGGGCACTGCAGCGCGCGGGTTATCAGGGGCGCGTGATGAATTTAAAAGATGGCCTAAACGCCTGGGCGCGGGATGTCGATACCCGTTTGCCGCAGTACTAACCTTCAGCTCCACTATTTTAAACACTAAGGAATCATCATGGCAGAACAAAAAGGCATTAATGCACTGGGGCGTGAAGCCGCGTATCAGTTAGCGAACGTGACCAAAACGGCGCCGCAGTTTGCGGCAATTACCCCGCGCTGGATCAGCCGTTTCCTCGATTATAAGGGCCTGGAGTCGGGGATTTATCGGGTCAACAAGGTCGTGGAGGGCGAAACGCCGCTCGACGCATTGTGCAGCCAGGACCCGACCCGCGTTGAGATACCGCAGGGCTATATCGAGTATCAGACCACGCCGCGTGAATACCAGCTCGATTCCATTGCGACCATTATTAACGTGGATACCAAAATCGCCGATCTCTACAGCTCGCCTTACGATCAGGCGTCAGAGCAAATTGCGCTGGCGATTGAAAGCCTGCGCGAGCGCCAGGAGAGTCAGCTTATCAATAACGATGAATATGGATTGCTGAAAAATATCGCTGATTCGCAGCGTATTCAGACCCGCAACGGCCGCCCGACGCCGGATGACCTGGATGAGCTGCTGTCAAAAGTGTGGAAGGAGCCGTCCTTCTTCCTGGCCCACCCGCGTGCGATTGCCGCATTTCAGCGTGAAGCCACGCGACGCGGCGTCCCGCCGGTCACCGTGAATTTGCACGGGGGCACTTTTATCCTGTGGCGCGGTATTCCGCTGATCCCTTCCGATAAGCTGTTTGTTGATGGTTTGAAAAACCCGAAAGGCCAGGGCGGGAAAACCAATATCCTGCTGATCCGCTCCGGTGAAAGCAAGCGCGGCGTGCTGGGGCTTTATCAGGAAGGGCTGCCAAACGAACAGTCTCGCGGATTGTCGGTGCGCTTCCGCGGGATAGACGATAACGGCGTGGCCTCCTATTTACTCTCACTTTACTGCTCCGCTGCGATCCTCGCCGATGACGCCATTGCCGTGCTGGAAGACGTTGAGGTGGGGGAATATTATGACTACGAGTAATCTATTCACGCTTCCCCACGCACCGGGCGGATGGCCCGGCGAGGCGGGCGAGGCTCCCTCAGCGCGGGATTATGGCCTGCCCGACGCGCGGGATCTGCAAGGGCTGTCGGGCGATTCGCCCTCGCGCCCGCGTGCCGGGGAGGCCGCTTACGCGCCGAGGGTGGTGCCGCTGGGCCAGGAGAGCAGGGCGGATATCGCGCCTCGCGGGTTTGCCGCATTGTCTGCTTCCGGCACCCGACCTGCGCCGCCGGCGCGGGTCGGGCAGATCCCAGTTGAGCGGATCCGCGCTGATTTTCCGATCCTTGCCGAACGGGTGGACGGTCATCCGCTGGTCTGGCTGGATAATGCCGCGACGACCCAGCGCCCGAAGCAGGTTATCGATCGCATCAGCCACTACTATTTACACGAGAACTCGAACGTTCATCGGGCGGCGCATGCGCTGGCCGCACGTTCCACCGATGCTTATGAAGCCGCGCGTGAGAAAGTGGCGCGGTTTATCGGCGCCCGCGGCCCGGAGAATATCATCTTCGTGCGCGGCACCACCGAAGGACTCAACCTGATTGCCCACAGCTACGTCAAGCCGCTGTTACGGCCGGGGGATGAAATTATCCTCACGTTGCTCGAGCATCACGCCAACATTGTGCCGTGGCAACTTATTGCGCAGGAGACGGGCGCGACGATCCGCGTTGCGCCGGTTGATGAGCACGGGCAGCTGATCGTTGAGGAATATATTCGGTTATTCAACGACAAAACCCGTTTTGTGTCCGCTACCCACGTTTCCAACGCGCTGGGTACCGTCACGCCGGTTCAGGAGCTGGTGCAAATCGCCCATCGTTTTGGCGTGCGCATCGCCATCGACGGCGCGCAGTCTATTTCGCATATCCCGACCAACGTCACGGCGCTGGATGCCGACTTCTTCGTCTTCTCCGGGCATAAAATTTTTGGACCGACCGGGATCGGCGTCGTGTACGGCAAGCAGGAGGTGCTGGAGGAGGCGCGCCCGTATCAGGGCGGCGGGAATATGATTGCCGACGTGACCTTTGAACTGACGCGCTATCAACCCGCGCCGAATAAGTTTGAGGCGGGAACGGGCAATATTGCCGATGCCGTCGGGCTGGGGGCGGCTATCGATTATGTCACCTCGCTGGGGATAGAAAATATTGCGCAGTACGAGCACGCCTTGCTGGAGTATGGGATCGAGAAGCTGTCGGCTATTCCGGGCCTGACGCTGGTCGGCACCGCGGCGAACAAAACCAGCGTCCTGTCCTTCGCGCTGGCGGGCCATGAAAATGAAGCCGTCGGGCGCTATCTGAGTCAGGTCGGGATTGCCGTGCGATCCGGACATCACTGCGCGCAGCCGATCCTGCGACACCTGGGCTATGAAAGTACCGTCCGGCCGTCGCTGGCTTTCTATAACACGCCGCAGGAGATTGATTTTCTTGCAGAGCACGTCGCCCGGTTCGCTTCGCGGTAGCGAGGTGCGGCCCGGTGTTCGGTGATAAAACGGCCTGTAGATTGAGCTTATGCGGCGCCCGCGCGTTGCCTGGGTATTTGGGATGCCGGCGAGGTGAACCGCCTGGTTGGGGTAAAAAGCAAAAAGCCTGCTTAGTTTCCTAAGCAGGCTTCTTAAATTTGGCTCCTCTGACTGGACTCGAACCAGTGACATACGGATTAACAGTCCGCCGTTCTACCGACTGAACTACAGAGGAATCGTGTGAACGAGGCGCATACTACTGGCCCCGCATTTTTGTGTCAATACTAAATTTAACTAACTGATTCAGATGGCTAAATTTAGCTCAACTCGTTGTTTTAGTGCACAGTGCGCGCGTCGTCCGCATCCTGGCGTTCATTATCACGTAATCTCTGCAGCGGATCCTGGCGGTAAAACTGGCAAAAACGCTGCCACAGCGCCGGAAAACGCGGGGCGAACAGCTCGGGTGCGCTAAAGAAATATTCTGACAGAACGGCAAAACATTCCGCCGGGTCGGTCGCGGCGTAGGCATCAATACTGGCGGCGCTCTCGCCGACCAGGTCAATCTCATCCTGAATGTTGTTCATCGCCGCGTGGAGATCGTGTTCCCAGCCGGCAACCTCACGTAAAGGTATTAGCGGCACGCCGCTGGCGCGATCGCCGTTGCGGGTATCAAGCTTATGCGCCACTTCGTGTACCACGAGGTTAAAACCAGATGCGTCGAAGGAGTCCTGAATATCCAGCCAGTTAAGAATAACGGGCCCCTGCTGCCAGCTTTGTCCGGATTGCACGACCCGCTGGTTATGGACCAGGCCAATATCATCCTCCCACTCATCGTCGACGACGAACGGGGCAGGGTAGATAAGCACCTCGTGGAAACCGTCCAGCCATTCGATGCCGAGCTCGAGAACCGGCAGGCAAAATAGCATCGCGATGCGCGCGCTTTGCAGCGGAGTCAGCTCCAGCCCCTGCAGGGCAACCAGGCGTTTTTGCTGTAAAAAGCGCGCCGACATCTGCACAAGCTGCTGCTGCTCCTGTGCGGACAGGTTGGCTAAAACGGGGATGGCAAGCGCCTGCTCCCAGGGAATTTCCGCACTGCCGGACTCTTCATTTGCTTTCCAGGGCCATTTAAACATCATATTGCTCGCAAAGTCGTCACTTGAACGTAATTAAAGAGACAGGAACTATTAAAATGCCAAAGAACCTGGCATTATAGCAACCTCAACAGCGGAGAGATGCCGGAGCGGCTGAACGGACTAGTCTCGAAAACTAGAGTAGGGGCAACTCTACCGGGGGTTCAAATCCCCCTCTCTCCGCCACTTCATCTTTCTATCTACCCGATTCGAAAATCCTTTAATCAAATCCCTGCCGTTCAGAATACCGTTACCTGTGCCATCTGATGCCGGCGCTTGCTGGACGGGATTGAACGCTTCTCAGGTCCTCATAAGCTATCACTTAGCGATTGTTCAAGGTAGCAGTTTGCCAGTATCTCCTTCATTTTGTGAACTAAGTCGTATGGCGCCCGATGGGGCAGCACTCATTTAAAAATGTGCCACGACCGGCGATTGCGCATTAGGTCATCTCTGAATTTATTCTCGGTCGGCTGCTCACAAAAAAGCCCGCGCGAGGCGGGCTTAGGTGGGTGACATCGCATCAGAACTGATAGGTGATGCCGAGCGCGAACTGGTTGTCAGTCGCCGCGCCGGTGACCGCGCGATCCTTCTCATCGAGAAGGTTGAACTTATAGGCGGTGTAGACGTTGAAGTTTTTGTTGAAGTAGTACCAGGTACCCAGCTCAACGTAGTTCATGATCTCTGCATTGCCGCGCCCGTCGCTGCCAAGATCGTGACCTTTCGCGTAGACGTAGCCCAGGGAAGGGCGCAGACCGAACTCGAGCTGGTACTGAACGACGGCTTCAACGCTCTGGGTTTTATTGGCAATGAGGCCATTTTCCATCGGCAGCATATTGCGGGATTCGGCATACATCACGGCGGCATAGAGGCTATTGGCATCATATTTAGCCGCGATGCTCCAGACTTCCGCGGTTTCGCCTTTGCCGTCGGCGGTCTGTTCGTCAGTACGGTCGGAATTACCGTAGGCGGCGGCAAAGCCAAATCCGTCGAGGCTGTAGTCAACGGACGCGCTGTAGCCGTCGCCGTTAGCTTTCAGACGATCGCGGTTGGTATTTTTACCCTGGTACTGGAGAGCAAAGTTCAGCCCATCGGACAGGCCAAAAAAGTCAGTATTGCGGTAGGTGGCGACGCCGTTGGTTCGGCCGGTCATAAAGTTATCGGTATGCACCAGACCGTCGCCGCCCCACTCAACCAGCATGTCCGTGTAGCCCGCTGCGTCGTATACCGCCCCGTAGTTACGGCCATAATCAAATGAACCGTAGTTGGCGTATTTTAAACCGGCAAATGCCAGACGGGTTGCGCTGCCCTGGTCGCCCTCTGGTTTATTGGCTTTCATATTGTACTCAAACTGGCCAAAGCCGGTCAGCTCGCTGTTGATCTGCGTTTCGCCCTTAACGCCGAACCGCGCATAGGAGGTATCTTCAGAGTTGCGATTGCCTTCGTCGGTGTCGGTCATAATATGCTCGCCGACCATTTTGCCGTAGAAATCGACTTTATTGCCGTTCTTATTATAGATTTCCGCAGCGCTCGCGGTCCCAGCAATTAATAAGGATGGCACCAGAATTGCCAGTACTTTTCTTTTCATTATATATTCCCTTTTATTTATAATTAATGTGAATGTCAAAGAATCTTGCTTAATGCAAAATAAATACTATCTGGGAAGGTTCATTTTTATTTAAATTTAAAATGTAAGTAAATTATATCTAATATTACAAAATGTTTCTTAATGCTTCTTTATATTAATAATTTATCGATTTGTGGTGAGCTATACTTCTGGTTTATTGATTTTTATAACAATGAGTTATTTGATTCTCTGGATAATTCAGGCTCGTTATGAAATTTACAGCCTTTATGTTTGGGTGTCACTGATGTATTCGGAAGATAAATATCCTTCCTGTCCGCGGCATAATTTCACAAGAGAATAATCAGTAACGAAGGAATATTAAGCCGGATGCTGATGGGAATATCAGACCAGGCGCGAACGATCGTATCATTACCGGCAGCTGGCGAGAGGCGATGCGGGCGGCTTCGATTGCTCGCTGAACCTCGCCCGGACGTTGCGGATGCCTGACGGCAAACTTCGCTGTATAATGTGACGAAAATCACATTTTGTTTGAGGTGATGTTTCGTTACTGAAGAAAGGAGGGCAGTTAAATGGAAGAGAAAGCGAAGCGAAGCCCCGGCGGGAAGCTGGCACTATGGGCTTTTTACGCCTTCTGTGGCTATTTCCTGTGGGCGATGGTGCGCTACTGGTGGGTCGTCGGGCATATTCAAAGCGTCCCCGGCGGGGGTATTGACGGGGATTTAGGGTCAACGGCGGGTAAATGGCTGGGCGCGCTGCTGGGCTTTCTTGTCCTCGGCGTCGTTGGGTTAGTCCTTGGGACAATCGCCTGGTATACGCGGCCTGATGCCCGTAGCTATGAACATCAGGATTAAAGTTGCTATGCTCGCAGCCTACCTTCTCTCAAAGGAAAGCGCATGGAACTGGTTGAATGGCAGCAACGATTTGAAACCTGGCTGATAGGGCATCACCCGCAGGGCGACTCTGCTCACGATATTTCGCATTTTCGTCGCGTGTGGGGCACCGCCCAGCGGCTGGCCGCGAACCGGCAGGTTGACCGCCTGGTGATCCTCACCGCCTGTTACTTTCATGACATTGTCAGCCTGGCAAAAAACCACCCTGACCGCAGCCGCTCGTCGGTGATGGCGGCGAAAAAGACGCAGAGTATTCTGCAGTCGTCATTTGCCGATTTTCCGGTCGACCGCTATCCCGCCGTACTCCACGCCATCGAGGCGCATAGCTTTAGCGCCGCTATTCCTCCGCTCAGCGAAGAGGCGAAGATCGTCCAGGATGCCGACCGGCTCGAGTCCCTGGGAGCGATTGGCCTGGCGCGCGTTTTTGCGGTCTCCGGGGCGCTTAATAATATCCTGTTTGATGCTGACGATCCTTTTGCCGAGAGGCGCGAGCTGAATGATCGCACCTATGCGCTGGATCATTTCCAGTGCAAGCTGCTGAGCCTGCCTAAAACGATGCAAACTGCTGAAGGAAGAGCGATGGCGGAACATAACGCCCGCTTCCTGGTGCAGTTCATGGCGAAGCTCAGCTCGGAGCTGCAGGGTGACCCTACCGCGCTGGATGAGGCGGTTTTGCGCCGCTTTGACCCACAGGCTTAAAACTGCCTGCGCTATTTGTGGTAATCTCTGCGAAAATTGTCCAGCTGGTTGAGGTTATGCCGCAAAATTTATCTAAGGAAAATCCCCCGTCTCTGCCGGTAACGCAGGCCGGGGAAGACGCGCAGGCGTTATTGCGCCAGCTGATGGCAATATATGATGTGAAAACGCTGGTGGCGCAGCTGGTTGCCGTTGGGGAACAGCACTGGAGCCCGGCGATCCTCAAGCGCGTCGCCACGGTGTCCCGGGCGGCCAGCCGTTTAGGCCACCGGGAGCTCGCGCATCTGGCATCGCTGCTGCCGCGGCCGCCGGCACACCATCCGAATTATGCTTTCCGCTTTGTCGATCTGTTCGCCGGTATCGGTGGCATCCGCAACGGTTTTGAAGCCATCAACGGGCAGTGCGTTTTCACCAGCGAATGGAATAAGCACGCAGTGCGCACCTACAAAGCGAACTGGTATTGCGACCCCGAGCAGCATCGCTTCAATGCCGATATCCGTGATATCACCCTCAGCCATCGTCTCGATATCAGCGATGAAGACGCCGCGCGGCACATTCGCGACACTATTCCTCAGCATGATGTGCTGCTGGCCGGCTTTCCCTGCCAGCCTTTTTCCCTCGCCGGGGTATCGAAGAAGAACGCCCTCGGACGCGCCCACGGCTTTGCCTGTGAGACGCAGGGCACGCTGTTTTTCGATGTCGTCAGGATTATAGCGGCCCGGCGGCCGGCAATATTTGTGCTGGAGAACGTCAAAAACCTGAAGAGCCACGACAAAGGGCGAACGTTCAGTATCATCATGCAAACCCTCGACGAACTTGGCTATGAGGTCTCTGATGCCGGGCATAGCGGGGTGGACGATCCCAAGGTTATCGATGGTCGCAACTTCCTGCCGCAGCACCGCGAACGCATCGTACTGGTTGGCTTTCGTCGCGACCTGCAGCTGCACGATGGGTTTACCCTGCGCGATATCTCCGCGCTTTACCCGGCCCAGCGCCCGACGTTTGGCGAGCTGCTCGAGCCGACGGTGGATGCCAAATTTATTCTTACTCCGGTGCTGTGGAAGTACCTTTATCGCTACGCGCGTAAACACCAGGCGCTGGGCAACGGTTTCGGCTATGGGCTAGTCGACCCGCGCAACCCGCATAGCGTGGCGCGCACGCTGTCGGCTCGCTACTATAAGGATGGCGCCGAAATTCTGATCGACCGCGGCTGGGATCGCCCGCTGGGCGAGAAGGACTTTGACGACCCGCAAAACCAGCAGCGTCGCCCGCGCCGGCTCACGCCCCGCGAATGCGCGCGCCTGATGGGCTTTGAGTCCCCGCAGGGATACCGCTTCCGCATTCCCGTCTCCGATACTCAGGCGTACCGCCAGTTCGGTAACTCGGTAGTGGTGCCGGTGTTTGCCGCCGTCGCCAGGCTGCTGCAGCCGCGAATTGCGCAGGCGGTGGCCCGCCGCGATCCCGAGGATGATGATGGACGTTCACGATAAAGCCACCCGAAGTAAAAATATGCGCGCCATCGGCACATTCGATACGGCGATAGAAAAACGACTGGCCGGACTGCTCACGCAGGCCGGTTTTTCTTTTACCGCTCAGGAGGCCACGCTGCCGGGGCGCCCGGATTTTGTGGTGAACGATTACCGCTGCGCTATCTTTACCCACGGCTGCTTCTGGCATCATCATGACTGCTACCTGTTCAAGGTGCCGGCAACCCGCACGGCGTTCTGGCTGAAAAAAATCGACGGCAACGTGGCGCGAGACCGGCGGGACGAGGCGCTGCTGCTTGAGCGGGGATGGCGGGTGCTGATCGTCTGGGAGTGCGCGCTACGCGGGAAGAAAAAGCTTAGTGATGAAGCGCTTAGCGAACGCCTGGAGGAGTGGATCTGCGGCGGCGGCCACCGCGCGCAGATTGATACTCAGGGAATCGGGCCGTAGCCTACTTTTCAACCTTACAGGGCGTGGCTTCGCTGCGGGCGGGGAACAGGTACTTGCCGAGCGTCACCAGCACCACCGCAAAAATAATAACGCCGAGCGCCGTCCACTCGGTCAGCGACAGGCTCTCCCCGGCGAACCCGGTGCCTAATAACACCGCGACCACCGGGTTTACGTAGGCATAGCTGGTGGCGACGGCGGGGGTGACGTTACGGATCAGGTACATGTAAGCATTAATCGCAATCAGCGAGCCGAAGATGGCCAGATAGGCGACGGCGATAATCCCCGACCATGAGGGCATCTGCGTCAGCTTTTCACCGGTCAGGGTAGAGGCGACCATCAGCACAATTCCCGCCGCGAGCATCTCAATCGCACCGGCCATCATGCCGGTGGGAAGCTCAATTCTTGAACCATAGACTGAGCCAAACGCCCAGCTCATGGAGCCGATCAGGATCAGCAGCGCGCCCCAGGGATTGCCGCTTAAATTGCCGCCGCTGTTGAGCAGAATAATACCCGCCAGGCCGATGGCGATGCCCAGCCACTCGATTTTACGCGTGGCGATGCCGAAGAAGCGGCTAAAGCACAGGGTAAATAGCGGGACGGTGGCGACCATCACCGCCGCAATTCCGGAAGGCACGTGCTGATGCTCTGCCAGGGTGACAAATCCGTTGCCAACGGCAAGCAGCAGAATGCCGATCAGCGCCGCGTTGAGCAGCGGTCTGCGTGGCGGGAGCCTGTGGCCGGTAGCCAGCAGATAGACGATGAGCAACCCTCCGGCAGAAAGAAAGCGAATACCGGCCATCATCAACGGGGGCCAGCTGGCAACGCCAACGGCGATAGCAAAGTAGGTGGATCCCCAGATGATATATAGCGCAAACAGCGCTCCGATAAGCGGTAATAACTGGCGGGTAGACATACGTCCTCACGACGGTACAAAAATAGGAAGGGGGCATATAGTAAACGTGAAAACTACCTCGCTGGCGAGCGCTTTAATTATCCGCTGATTGTTAATTTTTTGTTGACTATTTGCTTTGCTGGGCGAGACGCGGATTTTGCCCCATACTCTATGTTTAATAACCATAAAATGAAGGAATGGTATTTTGGCGGGAAGTAGTCTTTTAACCTTGTTGGACGATATTGCCACGCTGCTCGACGATATCTCGGTGATGGGTAAGCTGGCGGCAAAGAAGACGGCGGGCGTGCTCGGGGACGATCTTTCCCTCAATGCCCAGCAGGTGTCCGGCGTGCGGGCGAACCGCGAGCTGCCGGTGGTGTGGGGGGTGGCGAAGGGTTCGCTGGTCAATAAGGTGATCCTGGTTCCGCTGGCGCTTTTAATTAGCGCATTTATTCCGTGGGCGATTACGCCGCTGCTGATGCTTGGCGGGGCCTTCCTCTGTTTTGAAGGCGTCGAGAAGGTGCTGCATAGCGTGCAGGCCCGCAAACACAAAGAGGACCCGCAGGCCCGGCAACAGCGTCTGGAAGCGCTGGCCGAACGCGATCCGCTGGCGTTTGAACGCGATAAGGTGAAAGGCGCCATTCGTACGGACTTTATTCTCTCCGCCGAAATTGTCGCCATCACCCTCGGTATCGTGGCGGATGCGCCGCTGCTAAACCAGATAATGATCCTTTCCGGGATTGCCCTGCTGGTGACCGTTGGCGTATACGGCCTGGTCGGTATTATCGTGAAGCTGGACGATATGGGCTATTGGCTGGTGGAGAAAGGCAGCGTGCTGGCCCGCGGGGTCGGCAAAGGTCTGTTGGCGGTGGCGCCTCGGCTGATGAAAGTGCTGTCGATTGTCGGGACGCTGGCGATGTTCCTGGTCGGTGGCGGCATCGTGGTCCACGGCATTACTCCGCTGCACCACGCGGTGGAAAATCTGGCCAGCGGCATGTCCGGGTTCACCGCTTCGCTGCTGCCGACGGGCGTAAACCTGGTGCTGGGCTTCATCATTGGCGCCGTAGTGGTGGCAGGCGTGAAGGCCATTTCCGCACTTCGTCGCGCGGTAAAGTAATCCGCCGGCGGTTATGCAAAATGTCTCAGCTTCGTCTAAGGTGAAACAGTTTCTCCCGGATTACGGAGCGAAAAATGGTATGGTTCATCAGCGATGAAGTCAGGCGAAAAAGCGGCGGGCCGCGCATGGTTGTAACCGGTTTTGCCAATGGCATGGTTGAATGCCGTTGGTATGACGGCTATGCCGTTAAGCGCGAGGCGTTCCGTGAAGATGAGTTGGTTCGTGAGAGAGGGGGCGCGGAATAGCCCCCCTGATCCCAATAACGCCCGGTCTATACCGGGCGTTTTGTCATTGTATGGCCTGGCTTGCCGACAGGGAGCGTTGATGGCGTTTGTTTCTATGATGGTACTGCGAGAGCACAATGAATAAGCCGCTGTGGGGGAGAAAACTTCGCCGCCTTTCGAGCCCGGGACACGTGGTGAATTTTTGTTTTGTTGTGGTGCTATTTTTTTCTACACTACTGATATGGCGAGAAATAATGGTGCTGGAGGAGGAGTATGTCGATAACCAGCACAACAATCTCGAAAACGTCGCCCATGAAATGGACGGCCTGCTGCAGTTTAACACCGACCGGATGATCTTTTTCCGCAACGGGATGCAGTCGGCGCTGGAAACGCCGTTAGATTTTATGATCCTGCGTAAGGCCGAGCAGGAGTACATCAGCAAGCGCCATGAAGCGATATGGTCGGTGGCGTTACACAATCGGCGTACGCTGCCGGTGTACGGCGTATCCGATGCTTTCGTCGATAAAGCTCCGACCCTGTCCCGCGACAATACCCTTTCCGGCAACGAGCTGATGGCTACGCTTGAGCTGGGCTATCTGCTGCGCCTGACCAACAATAACCGTGGCTTCACCGAGCGCATGCTGTACGTATCGCGCAGCGGCTTTTTTGTTAGCACGCAAGCGCTAACGGACACCACCCAGGCGCTAGCGCTTTATAGCGCTGCCACTCGCTCCTCGTGGTTTACCCGTCAGTCCCAGCGAACGAATCCCGGACGCGGCGTAGTCTGGCAAACTTTTCCGGAGGAGGGGGCGCTGCGCGATGCTCAGGTGGTGACCGCCTCCATACCGCTGGACTTCCGCCACTACTGGCACGGCGTGCTGGCGATGGGCTTCTCGGTTCGCGAAATGAAGGCCTTTCTGGTGAACGCGGTGAAGGGCGGGCAGGACGGTGAATATCAGCTTTATGACAGCCGGCTAAACCTGATTGCCTCTTCCGCACCGGGCAATGTGCTCACTCTGCTCTCGCCCCGCGAGCAGGAGACGCTGAGCTACGCCTTCTCGCACGACAACAAGGGCGGCATTCGTTTGCTAACCCGCTATATCAGCTGGCAAAAACTGAATAATTTTGATGGCGTCCTGCTGCGCATCCACACCCTGCAGGAAGGGGTCCGCGGTGAGTTTGGATTGATTACCATCGCGCTGATGCTGATGTGGCTGCTGTTTACCTCAATGCTGATGATCTCCTGGCTGGTTATTCTGCGCATGGTGCGCAATATGAGCGAGCTGCAAACGTCGCTGGAGTGGCGGGCCTGGCACGACGCATTAACGCGGCTGTTAAACCGCGGCGCGCTGTTTGAAAGAGCCATTGCCGCCGCCGGAGAGTGCGAGCGCGGGAAGCGCCCGTTCGCGGTGATCCAGCTCGATCTGGATTACTTCAAGCGGGTTAACGACCTGCACGGTCATCAGTCCGGCGATCGGGTGCTGTCGCTGGTTGCCAGCACGATAGCCAGCAACATCCGCGAAGGCGATCTCGCCGGGCGCGTGGGCGGGGAGGAGTTTTGCGTGCTTATGCCGGATACCACCCTGCAGGAGGCGACTGCGATAGCGGAGCATATCCGCGTTCGCATCAACAGCCGCGAAATACTGCTCTGCGACAATACGAGCCTGCGCATCAGCGCCTCGCTGGGCGTCAGCTGCAGCGAGGATTGCGCGGAGGTTAACTTTGAAAACCTGCAGTCGATCGCCGATCGCCGACTCTATCTTGCGAAACAGAATGGCCGCAACCAGGTCTGTTCTGTGGGGTAGCGTCCGGGCTCGGCGTCTTCATCCGTTCACCGCGGTGCGACAATCTGCTGATATGAGATTTTTCTTAAAAGAGAGGGTGGGGTGAAACGCGATTTATGGCGCAGCGGCATCAACGAAGCCTTCTGCCACCTGGGTTATCCAGGGGCCCGGCGCCAGTGGCCATATGTCTCAATTATTTTCTTCATCAATAGCTCTTGTCATGCAAAATAATTGAGGATAATGTTTTCCACGCATCGGATCTCCCGGTGTAACGAATTTTCAAGTGCTTCTTGCATTAGCAAGTTTCATCCCGACTCCTGCGAGTCGGGATTTTTTTTCCTGCGCCTAGCGGTTGACTTCGGTGACGCTAAAGTCGTGGATATCGAGCTCAAAGGCTTCCGCTAGCTCACGCCAGGTATGGTAATCGCGACCATCAATGCTCACGTGATGGGGATCGTCGCGGGTGCGCTGCACTTCGCTTTCGCTAATTTCATTAATTGCTGCCAGCAGGGCGTCAACATTGACGCTACCCCCGCCGCTACCCGAACTGCTCTCTTTGGCGGATTTCATCATCGCTACCTCGCTTGGCTCCGACAGTGCCTCTTCAAGTATAGACGGTCTATAAAAACAGCGCTCATCGGGCGGGACGCTGCGCATCCGGCGGTTTTGTTCTACACTGGCTCAAAAATAGAGGAGACGAGTTATGCAGGTGAACGATCGTGTCACGGTGAAGACCGACGGTGGCCCACGTCGATCGGGGGTAGTACTGGCAATAGAGTCGTTTAGCGAAGGAACAATGTATCTGGTTTCGCTGGAAGACTATCCGCTGGGGATCTGGTTTTTCAACGAGAAAGGGCATCCGGACGGCGTCTTTGTTGAGAAGGTCGACTAGTCTGTCTGACATCAAAACTGGCGGTTGCTGCCGCCAGTTCTTTCATCGCATGTTGACGTAAATCCCTGAGGTAATGTTTTCCGTCAGACGGACAATATGGTAAATCACCTGTTTATTGTGGGTCTGGATTTTCTTTTTAATATTGCCTTTATGCGACGAAACGGTCTTAGCCTTGATGTTCATCTGCGTCGATATTTGCGATGTCCCGTGCCCGGCCATCCACATTTGCAGCATATTTGATTCGGCCCGGCTTAATGACAGCGTGGGTATATTGATGCGCCCGGCGCTGAATTGATCGTATTTCAGGTGATTACCCAGAATATCATCAAGGTCTTTTGGTGTAAGCGACTTCGAGCTAATAAGTAAGTTTTTGCGTACCAGCAGATAGTGGTCAAAATGAACGTTAGCCAGCGCCATAAAGATCACAAATAGCGTACCGGGATAATCCGTAATGATTTGTCGGATAAGCTGATTACTATCTTCGCGATGAATAAAGCAATCTTCGTTGAGAAACACCACCGCCGGGCGGGATGATTCGCAGCTCTCTTTCAGGCTTGCCGCCGTTTGCACTTCGCTGATGTCACGCTTTCTTATTCCTCTGCTTGTCAGATACCCGGTTAATCCCAGTCGGGTATAGCTGCACAAATCCATGATAATCGTTGACATGACCCATCCTCAATCAACACGTAACGATAATTCATCCTTCGCCGGTAAGCGCGATGAAGTCCATTTAAGTGGGTAATAAAACAAGGTACAGTGTGGAAACCATTAAGTAACCTGAACTATTCCGTAATATTGCTTATAATTTGCCAGGAATACTCCCAAAGTAAAGGCGTGCATCATGTTACGTCGGGGAATTAAAAGCAAAAACTTCCAGTTACAGATAAGGTTGCCGGCCGGGAGTCATTCTCTTTTCGGATTTTCCTTATACTAGCTGGGTAAATTCTCGCCTCATCAATATGAGCATTTCATCAAAACATTAATTAATAGCCGAATAAACCGAAGGCCATTTAGCGCTACCGGCGATCGGCCTGGATTGACGGCCACTGGTCGTCGCTTTTCGCCTGCTGCAAGAGAGGTGGCAGGCTTAACGCTTTAATGCCACAATACTTTTTTATCGGTGTGTGGGATGAATGATGAAAAAGATAGTAATTGCTGGCGCGCTGTTGACTCTCGCCGGATGCGTGCAGGTAGATAACTACAACGAGGTTGTCAAAGCGCCAGCGCCCGCCGGGTTAGAGGGATACTGGCAATCAAAAGGTCCGCAGAGCGAAATGATGAGCCCGGATGCGATTGCCAGCCTGATTGTGACCAAAAATGGCGATACGCTTGATTGTCGTCAGTGGCAGCGGGTTATTGCCACGCAGGGTAAATTAATGCAGCGTGACGAGCGGGTTTACAACGTGACGTCAGGTCTGGATATCTATCCTGTCGAACGCACCGGCAATACCCTGGAGTATGACCGCATGACCCTGACCCGCGTCGAGCGCCTCACTCCGGAGTGCGAGCAGGCGTGGAATAAAGCCGCCGCCGCGACGAAAAGCGCGCACTAGGGCACCGACGGGCTGGCAGCGCGTCCAGCCCGCGATATTCACCTGATTTATAACGTCTCTTCGATAACCCACACGCTGACGCTCCCGCCGCGGCAGGTAAACGTCGCGCAGCCTTCGTCGTCGGTTTCCACCGCCTCCTGCTGGTTGCCGAGAAAATCTTTCCAGCGCTTATTGGCGTAATTGGCGCCAAGAGTCAGCGATTTCTCACCGTCATCACCGTTCGACAACACCACCACGCATCCCGGATCGTCATCGGTGCCGCTGCGGCTGAAGGCGATACAGTTCGGATGATCGAACCACAGCGTCTGCACGCCGTGGGCAAAGCGCTGGCGGGCATCAATCAGCTCGTGCAGCTGTTCGATAACCGGCATCTCGATAGCGTAAGTCTGGCCATCTCCGCCGGTATCTTCATAGCTGGCGCCGAAGAGATCGGCATAAAAGACCGACGGCACGCCGTTCTCGCGCAGCAGAATAAGCGCATAGGCCAGCGGCTTAAACCACGGCTCAACCGGCGCCTCCAGCGCCTGCAGCGGCTGCGTATCGTGGTTGGTCACCAGGGTGACGGCGTGGAACGGATCGGCTTCAACCAGCGTACCGCTAAAGATCTGGCTCATATCGTAATCGCGGCCCTGGCGCGAGGCCTCGTGAAACTTCATCTGCAGAGGAGCGTCGAACAGCAGCGTATTGCCATCAACCATCGCAATATACTGCTGCAGCTTTTCAACTTCGTGCGACCAGTATTCCGCTACGATAAACAGCGGCTTTGTCGCCACTTCCTGGACGTGATCGATCCACTCCTTATAAAACCAGGCCGGAATATGCTTCACCGCGTCGAGGCGAAAACCGTCGCAGCCGGTCTGCTCCATCACCCAGCGTGCCCAGTACTTGAGCTCTTCGGTAACCGCATGATTGCGGAAATCGATATTCTCGCCCATCAGGTAGTCGAAGTTGCCCATCTCATCATCGACCTGATCGTTCCAGCCTTCTCCGGTATAGTCGTTAACAATTTTAAAAACGCCGTCTTCGTCCGGGTTCTCAATATGATCGATGCCGCTAAAGCATTTATAATCCCAGACGAACTGCGAATATTTACCCCCCCGACCGGGAAAGTCGTAGCGGGTCCAGGCCTCGCACTCCACCACCTCTTCGGCAATTTGCGTACGATCCTGCTCGTCCACGCGCTGAACGCGGATGCTCTCTTTTTTATCGGCACCCATTTTGTGGTTGACCACCACGTCGAGCAGGACGGCGATGCCGTGCTGTCGCAGCGCGGCAATGGCTGCCAGCAGCTGCGCCTTGTCGCCGTATTTGGTGGCGATGGTGCCCTTTTGATCGAACTCGCCAAGGTCAAAAAGATCGTAGCTGTCGTAGCCGACGGAGTAGCCGCCGGAAGCGCCTTTATAAGCGGGAGGGAGCCAAATCATATTGATGCCGATTTCGTTCAGGTTAGGTGCCAGCGCCTCAACTTCACGCCATAACTCGCCGCCGGTGGGGTAATACCAATGAAAGCACTGCAATAACGTGGGGTTTTTCATCTTCCGTGCTCCAGACGTCATCAAGCTGACTCTTGCAGTATGAGAGATCTCCAGCAAATACGATCAATTTTGCGCGCGTTTTTCACTATGCCATAAACGGCATCGTATATAATAAATTGGAATAAGATGTAGCGGATAGATGTTGGTCCATCCGCATAAACGCCTTACACTACAAAAAAATATCACTCTGTGGGGTCTCTATGAAATTAGCACTTCTGGGCCGCCAGGCGCTGATGGGCGCAATGGCTGTGGTTTTGATGACTGGCGTTAGCGTAAAAACGTTTGCAGCAGAAAACCTGTTTAACCAAATTAAAGAGCGCGGCACGCTGCGCGTGGGTCTGGAAGGCACCTATCCTCCGTTCAGCTATCAGGGTGATGACGGCAAGCTGGCCGGTTTTGAGGTCGACTTTGCCAACGAGCTGGCGAAGCATCTGGGCGTGAAGGCCGATCTGAAACCGACCAAATGGGACGGAATGCTGGCCTCGCTGGACTCTAAACGCATCGACGTGGTTATTAACCAGGTCACCATTTCCGACCAGCGTAAGAAAAAATATGATTTCTCCACGCCGTACACCGTCTCTGGCGTGCAGGCGCTGGTGAAAAAGGGCAATGAAGGCGTTATCAAAACGGCGGCCGACCTGAAAGGTAAAAAAGTTGGCGTGGGTCTGGGCACCAACTACGAAGAGTGGCTGCGTCAGAACGTGCAGGGTGTGGATATCCGCACCTATGATGACGACCCGACTAAATATCAGGATCTGCGCGTAGGCCGCATCGATGCCATTCTGGTCGATCGTCTGGCGGCGCTGGATCTGGTGAAGAAAACCGGCAATACCCTGGCCGTCACCGGCGAAGCGTTCTCGCGTCAGGAGTCCGGCGTGGCGCTGCGTAAAGGTAACGAAGACCTGCTGAAAGCGGTGGATGGTGCCATTGCCGACATGCAAAAAGACGGCAGCCTGAAAGCGCTGTCGGAAAAATGGTTTGGCGCTGACGTAACGAAATAACGGCCGGCGGTGAAAAAAGGCGCTCATGGAGGCGCCTTTTTTTATTTCGTCGGCAACTACGTGCATAATAAAAACAAAGGGCCTGTTTCATCAGGCTATTTTATGGGCCAGTTTGCCTGGAATAATAACGCCTGAGGGATTGGCTCTCAGTCAGGAGATATCATGTCACTGCAAAATTTAACGCGTTTCCCGCGCCTGGAGCTGATTGGCGCCCCGACGCCGCTGGAATACCTGCCGCGCCTGTCGGATCATCTCGGTCGCGAAATTTTTATCAAACGCGACGACGTGACCCCGCTTGCTATGGGCGGCAATAAGCTGCGCAAGCTGGAGTTCCTGGCGGCCGATGCGCTGCGGGAAGGTGCTGATACGCTGATCACCGCCGGCGCGATTCAATCTAACCACGTTCGTCAAACCGCGGCGGTAGCGGCTAAGCTTGGCCTGCACTGCGTGGCCCTGCTGGAAAACCCGATTGGCACCCGCGCGGAAAACTACCTGACTAACGGCAACCGTCTGCTGCTGGATCTGTTCAATACCCAGGTCGAGATGTGCGATGCGCTGACCGACCCCAATGCGCAGTTGGAAGAGCTGGCGACGCGTATCGAGGCTCAGGGCTATCGTCCGTATGTCATTCCGGTCGGCGGCTCCAGCGCGCTGGGTGCGCTAGGCTATGTTGAAAGCGCGCTGGAAATTGCCCAGCAGTGCGAAGGCGCGGTAGAGCTGTCGTCCGTCGTGGTGGCATCCGGCAGCGCCGGCACCCACGCCGGCCTGGCGGTGGGTCTGGAACAGCTGATGCCGGGGGCTGAACTGATTGGCGTCACCGTGTCGCGCAAGGTGGCGGACCAGCTGCCGAAAGTCGTTGCCCTGCAGCAGGCGGTAGCGAACAGCCTCGAGCTGCAGGCAAAAGCCGAGATTACGCTGTGGGACGACTACTTCGCGCCAGGCTACGGCACGCCGAATGATGAAGGAATGGAAGCGGTAAAACTGTTGGCACAGCTTGAGGGTATCCTGCTGGATCCGGTCTATACCGGGAAGGCGATGGCCGGGCTGATTGACGGTATTCAGCAGAAACGCTTTAAGGATGAAGGGCCGATCTTATTTATACACACCGGCGGAGCGCCGGCGCTGTTTGCCTACCATCCTCATATCTAAAGCAGAACAAACAGAATGCAAGAGAGTATCCAACTTGTTTTTGATTCCGCACCTTTTCTCCTCAAGGGGGCGGTATTTACGCTGCAGCTGAGCATCGGCGGCATGTTCTTTGGCCTGCTGCTGGGCTTTATCCTTGCGCTGATGCGGATGTCGCCCCTTTGGCCGGTAAAGTGGCTGGCACGGGTCTATATTTCTATTTTCCGCGGTACGCCGCTGATCGCCCAGCTGTTTATGATTTACTACGGCCTGCCGCAGTTTGGTATTGAGCTGGATCCCATTCCGGCGGCGATGATTGGCCTGTCGCTGAACACCGCGGCGTATGCCGCCGAAACGCTGCGCGCGGCGATTGCCTCTATTGATAAAGGGCAGTGGGAAGCGGCGGCAAGCATCGGGATGACGCCGTGGCAAACCCTGCGTCGGGCGGTGCTGCCGCAGGCCGCTCGCGTTGCGCTGCCGCCGCTCTCTAACAGCTTTATCAGCCTGGTGAAAGATACGTCGCTGGCGGCGACTATCCAGGTTCCGGAACTGTTCCGTCAGGCGCAGCTTATTACCTCCCGTACGCTGGAAGTTTTCACCATGTATCTGGCCGCATCGCTGATTTACTGGGTGATGGCGACGGTGCTGTCGACGCTGCAAAACTATTTTGAAAATCAGCTGAATCGCCAGGAGCGTGATCCAAAATGAGTGCCATTGAAGTCAAAAACCTGGTGAAAAAGTTCCACGGACAGACGGTACTGCACGGTATTGACCTCGAGGTGGCGGAGGGCGAAGTGGTGGCGATTATCGGCCCCAGTGGCTCCGGCAAAACGACCCTTCTGCGCAGCATCAACCTGTTGGAACAGCCGGAGAGCGGCACCATTCGGGTGGGCGACGTCACTATCGATACCGCGCGCAGCCTCAGCCAGCAGAAGGGATTGATTCGCCGCCTGCGCCAGCACGTCGGCTTCGTTTTCCAGAACTTCAACCTGTTCCCGCACCGCACGGTGATGGAGAACATCATCGAAGGGCCGGTTATCGTTAAGGGTGAAGATAAAAACGAATCGATCGCCCGGGCGCGCGAGCTGCTGGCGAAAGTTGGGCTAAACGGGAAAGAGAATAGCTACCCGCGCCGTCTTTCCGGCGGCCAGCAGCAGCGCGTGGCGATTGCCCGCGCGCTGGCGATGCGTCCGGACGTCATTTTGTTTGACGAACCCACGTCCGCTCTGGATCCTGAGCTGGTGGGCGAAGTGCTGAATACCATTCGTCAACTGGCACAGGAGAAGCGCACCATGGTTATCGTGACCCATGAAATGAGCTTTGCCCGCGACGTGGCCGACCGGGCTATCTTTATGGATCAGGGACGTATTATCGAGCAGGGCGAGGCTAAGGCGCTGTTTGCCAATCCGCAGCAGCCGCGCACGCGCCAGTTCCTCGAAAAATTCCTGATGCAGTAACGGCTAGCGGCCCGCGGTCGCGGGATCCGGTGAATAGGGCGGGGGGCCAGGCTACCGGCGTTCCCGCCAGCCGCAGAGAACAGCCCAGGCGTTCGGCCAGCCAGAACGCCTGGGCCGCGAAGTGGAAACCTTTCTGGACGATCGGGGCGATAGCGCTGAACGATAGCGTCGTCTGAGAGAGCAGAACTATTAAACGCTGCTTATCGATTGGTGTTTTTATATTCAGCCGCACGCGGCGTTTTCCCGAAACAATCCCTTTTTCCGCCGTCGGTGGAGGCCAGCCTGGCGGAACGATACGTCGCATCTTATCGCGGAGGGTAAAACAGCGACGCTTGAGAGAAGGCAACATCTGCAGCAGGATTCGCGCTAAGCTCCTCTCACAGCTGAGAATATATCGTCGGCAGAGATAAGTGATGCGACATTCTCTTCTCCCATCATCGCTGAATAGCACCAGTAACGATCTAATATGTGCGCTTTATACGATATTTTATACATATAAATAAGATTTATGTGTTAGTTTTTGTATTTGTAATAATGATAATTACTCAGGAGTTATTTGGTCGGTTATGAGGGACAATGATTTTTTCAGCTGGCGGCGGGAAATGCTGCAACAATTTCAGGATATTTCGGCGGGAGAGGAGGTTTATAATCTCTTGCAGCAGCAGGCGCAAGGGCTGGAATATGACTATTTTGCTCTCTGCGTGCGCCATCCCGTGCCCTTTACGCGACCTAAGGTGACGTTGAAGACGACCTATCCGCAGGTGTGGATGGCGCATTATCAAGCCGAGAACTATTTCGCTATCGATCCGGTGCTGCGACCGGAAAATTTTCTTCGCGGTCACCTGCCGTGGAACGACGGGCTATTTCGTGACGCCCCGGAGCTTTGGGACGGCGCGCGCGATCATGGGCTGGTGAAGGGGATTACCCAGTGCCTCACCTTACCCAACCACGCGCAGGGCTTTCTCTCGGTCTCAGGGCAGAATCGTAGCACAGGGCTCTATCCGGCAGACGAGCTGGAAATGCGTTTGAGAATGCTGATTGAGCTCAGCCTGTTGACGCTGCTACGCCTGCAGGACGCAATGGTGATGCCGCCGGAAATGAAGTTCAGCCGGCGTGAACTGGAGATTTTGAAATGGACTGCGGAAGGGAAGACCTCGGCAGAGGTCGCGATAATTCTATCTATCTCAGAAAATACCGTCAATTTTCATCAGAAAAATATGCAACGAAAATTCAACGCGCCGAATAAAACGCAAATAGCCTGCTATGCGGTCGCTACTGGCTTAATTTGAGCTAGCCCATCGTTCTGCGTGCCAGGCGTGAAACCGGCTGTCAGTTATACTTTCAGCCGGTTTATTGTTACTGACGGTAAGCCTGTTTAATTTGCTTAACGGTGCTGGAGAATACGGCAGCCTGAGCCTCATCTTCCATCTGCGTGATTTGCTTTTCCATCTTAATAATCACCCGACCCGCATCGGCCTGGCCCATGGCCTGGAGCATCAGCGTCAGCAGCGTTTTCAGGCAGGTCACTTCCTGCGCCAGTTCTTGATTATTTTCTGCAGTGGAAAAATCTGGTGTGCTCATCGATATCCTCGTTTGCTATCGGCGCTTTTGCGCAATACTAAATCTTAAAGCGGCGCAGTATACCACAAGCGGCAGAAAAAAAAGGAGCGCGTAATTTGCGTTCTCTGATCGGAGCTGTGAAGGGTTTAATTGCCTGAATAAAGCCCGCTTCGGCGCCCGCAAATTGTTAATTTTTTTGTATGATTTTGAGCGTTAATTATTGTTACATATTTTCTTTCGTATTTATCAACTACGTATTGTGTTGTGTTTATTACGTTTTCTGTATGACGAATGTTAAAAATATGACCTTATACAACTCTCTGTTATGTATGGGTTTCCACCAGGTGTGCAAACAACTTGCCATAAAGGACAGATAAATCCTCTGAAGAACACTTTTGGCTTTTAAAATTACGCCAAAACCCGGTAATATGGGCTCGATAAACTATCCGTTGTGTTATCCCTAATTCTGGAGATTATTCCTTTGATCAACGTCCTTCTTGTTGATGACCACGAACTGGTGCGCGCAGGGATACGACGCATTCTGGAAGATATAAAAGGGATTAACGTCGTGGGCGAATGTTGCTGCGGCGAGGATGCCGTAAAATGGTGTCGGGCGAATCCCGTTGACGTTGTCCTGATGGACATGAATATGCCTGGGATCGGCGGTCTTGAGGCAACGCGTAAAATTGCGCGCGCCATTGTCGATACCAAAGTCATTATGCTCACCATACATACCGAGAACCCGCTGCCGGCGAAGGTGATGCAGGCGGGCGCTGCGGGCTACCTGAGTAAAGGCGCCGCGCCGCAGGAAGTGGTCAATGCGATTCGCTGCGTGGCATCAGGTCAGCGCTATATCGCTTCGGATATCGCCCAGCAGATGGCGCTCAGCCAGATCGAGCCGGAAAAAACGGAATCGCCGTTTGCCAGTTTGTCTGAACGAGAATTGCAGATTATGCTGATGATCACTAAAGGTCAGAAGGTCAATGAGATCTCAGAGCAGCTAAATCTGAGTCCGAAGACGGTGAACAGCTATCGCTATCGGATGTTCAGTAAATTAAACATCCACGGCGACGTTGAGCTGACTCACCTGGCAATCCGCCATGGCCTGTGTAATGCGGAGTCGTTAGCAAGTCTGTGAGTGATGTTTTTGATGCCAAAGCTTTCCTGAAGACAGTAACCAGCCAGCCGGGCGTCTATCGGATGTACGATGCTGGCGGTATCGTTATCTATGTTGGTAAAGCAAAAGACCTGAAAAAGCGGCTAAGCAGCTATTTTCGCAGCAACCTGGCTTCGCGTAAAACCGAAGCTCTGGTGGCGCTGATAGCGCAAATAGACGTGACGGTAACCCATACCGAAACGGAAGCCCTGCTGCTGGAACATAACTATATCAAGCTGTATCAGCCGCGCTATAACGTGCTGCTGCGTGATGACAAATCCTACCCCTTTATTTTTCTCAGCGCCGATACCCATCCGCGGCTGGCGACCCATCGTGGCGCTAAGCACGCCAAAGGGGAATATTTCGGTCCTTTCCCGAACGGCTATGCGGTTCGCGAAACCTTAGCGCTGTTGCAAAAAATCTTCCCCGTTCGCCAGTGCGAAAATAGCGTCTACCGCAACCGCTCGCGTCCGTGCCTGCAGTATCAGATTGGCCGCTGCCTGGGCCCCTGCGTCGCGGGGCTAGTTAGCGAGGAGGAGTATGCCCAGCAGGTTGAATACGTGCGGCTGTTCCTTGCCGGCAAAGACGATCAGGTCCTGACGCAGCTTATTGCCCGCATGGAGAAGGCCAGCCAGGCGCTGGAGTTTGAAGAGGCGGCGCGTATTCGCGATCAGATCCAGGCCGTGCGTCGGGTGACGGAGAAGCAGTTTGTCTCAAATAACGGCGACGATCTGGACGTTATCGGCGTCGCCTTTGATTCGGGCATGGCCTGCGTTCACGTGCTGTTTATTCGCCAGGGGAAAGTGCTGGGTAGCCGCAGCTATTTCCCTAAGGTCCCCGGCGGCACCGAGCTCGGGGAAGTGGTGGAGACCTTCGTCGGTCAGTTCTATCTGCAGGGGAGCCAGATGCGCACCCTGCCGGGGGAGATTCTACTCGACTTTAACCTTGGCGATAAAACCCTGCTCGCCGACTCGCTATCAGAGCTGGCGGGGCGGCGCGTGAATGTGCAGACGAAACCCCGCGGCGATCGCGCGCGCTATCTTAAGCTGGCGCGCACCAATGCCGCGACGGCGCTGACGACCAAACTGTCCCAGCAGTCCACCATCCATCAGCGCCTGCAGGCGCTGGCGACGCTGCTCAAGCTGCCGGCGGTGAAGCGCATGGAGTGCTTTGATATCAGCCACACGATGGGCGAACAGACCGTCGCTTCGTGCGTGGTGTTTGACAGCAACGGGCCGCTGCGCGCCGAGTATCGCCGCTACAATATTACCGGGATTACGCCGGGGGATGACTATGCGGCGATGAATCAGGTTCTGCGTCGGCGCTACGGTAAAGCTATCGAAGAGAACAAGATCCCGGACGTTATCCTGATAGATGGCGGTAAAGGGCAGCTTGGGCAGGCGAAAAGCGTGTTTGCCGAGCTGGATGTGGCCTGGGATAAACATCATCCTCTATTATTAGGGGTAGCAAAAGGTAGCGATCGTAAGGCGGGCCTGGAAACGCTATTCTTTGAGCCTGAGGGCGAAGGCTTTAGCCTGCCGCCGGACTCTCCCGCACTGCACGTCATTCAGCATATCCGCGATGAGTCGCACGATCATGCCATCGCCGGGCATCGTAAAAAGCGGGCAAAAGTGAAAAGTACCAGCACGCTGGAGACTATCGAAGGAGTAGGGCCAAAGCGTCGGCAGATGCTGCTGAAGTATATGGGCGGTCTGCAGGGGCTACAGAAAGCCAGCGTCGAAGAGATAGCCAAAGTACCGGGTATATCTCACGGTCTGGCAGAAAAGATCTTCTACTCGTTGAAACATTAGGGGCTCTGTAGCAACATAGAGCTAATTTTTACTTCTAACAGATAGTTACCCGTCACTATGCAATTTAATATCCCTACATTGCTTACTCTGTTTCGCGTCATCCTGATACCGTTCTTTGTGCTGGCGTTTTACCTTCCCGTGGTATGGGCACCGTTTGCCTGTGCGCTGATCTTCTTTGTCGCCGCGGTAACCGACTGGTTTGATGGTTATCTGGCGCGCCGCTGGAATCAAAGCACCCGTTTTGGCGCGTTTCTCGACCCGGTAGCGGATAAGGTTATGGTGGCAATTGCGATGGTGCTGGTTGCCGAGCATTACCACACCTGGTGGGTCACTCTGCCGGCGGCGACGATGATCGCCCGTGAAATCATTATCTCTGCCCTGCGCGAATGGATGGCCGAGTTGGGTAAACGCAGCAGCGTGGCGGTTTCCTGGATCGGCAAAGTCAAAACGACGGCGCAGATGACGGCGCTGGTGTGGATGCTGTGGCGGCCAAATGAGTGGGTTGAAGGGGCCGGGATCGTGCTGTTCCTCGTTGCGGCGGTGCTGACTCTGTGGTCGATGCTGCAATATTTGAACGCGGCGCGCGGCGATTTGCTTGATCAGTGATCGTTTCGGCGTAATTTTCAGCAAACGGCGCAAGGTTTTAAAAAATATCGTTGACTCATTGCGCCAGGTAAGTAGAATGCAACGCATCGAACGGCGACACAGCTTGCCAGACGATAACAAAATCAAGTGATTAGCAAATAAGCTTGATAATGCGGGAATAGCTCAGTTGGTAGAGCACGACCTTGCCAAGGTCGGGGTCGCGAGTTCGAGTCTCGTTTCCCGCTCCAGTTTAAAAACATCGGCAGTTGCGGGTGTTGCAGCATTAAAGGCGCGTTAGCAAAGCGGTTATGTAGCGGATTGCAAATCCGTCTAGTCCGGTTCGACTCCGGAACGCGCCTCCAATTTACATCCCGAGCCCGGATGGTGGAATCGGTAGACACAAGGGATTTAAAATCCCTCGGCCATAGGCTGTACGAGTTCAAGTCTCGTTCCGGGTACCATTGGGATAAAAGCAGAATAATCAAAGCAATAAGCAGTGTCGTGAAACCACCTACGGGTGGTTTTTTTGTGCCTGCAGCTCGCCATTCATAATATCACTTCATCATATTATCCTTCCCTTCAGCCGGTTCCCTCGTTGTGCGAGGCTTCGCCCGGCAACCCTGTTACTATCCGTAAGGTCGCTCCCATTAAAAAAGTACAAGGAATTCTGATGCCCGCTTCAGGCCAGACTAAGAGCCGCAAAATATTTATTGGTGATATCCATGGCCAGTACGGCAAGCTTTCCGCCCTGCTGGCTCATCTGCGATCCCGGGAAGATCTGGATCGCAGCCTGCTGATTTTTGTCGGCGATCTTATTGATAATCAGCCGGGGAGCCACATCGACCATCCGTCGGTGCTGGAGCAGGTGAGGGGAGAGGTTGCCGAGGGACGCGCCATTTGCCTGATGGGTAATCATGAATTTAACGCCGTTGGCTGGCTGATGCGCCATCCGCAGACGGCTCAGCCCCTGCGCCCGCATACGGCGAATAACCGCCGTCAGCATCAGGCCTTCCTCAACGACGTCACGGAAGACAGCGCTCAGCACCTGCTGTGGGTTGAGTGGTTTAAAACCCTGCCGCTGTTCGTTGATTTTGGCGATATCCGTGCGGTGCACGCGTGCTGGGACGAGAGCGCTATTGCCCAGCTTCGCCCGTGGCTTGACGAAGAGAACCGGCTGAAGCCGGAGAGCTGGGTACTGGCTTTCGATAAACAGCACGTCCTGTTCCACCTGTTGGAGACGATACTCAAGGGGCCAGAGCTGGCGCTGCCTGCCGGCTACAGCTTCGAGGATAAAACCGGGATCGAGCGGCGCCATATTCGCATCCGCTGGTGGCTTCACGAGGCAACAACCTACCGGCAGATTGCCCAGGTTCAGCCCGCGATGGTTAGCAGCATCCCGGATATGGCGCTGGAAAAAAGCGCTTACGTTTTGCCCGAGGTTCCGATTGTCGTTGGGCACTATACCCTATCTGGCGAACCGGCGGCGCTGAGCGAGCGGGTAGTGTGCGTTGACTATAATGCGGCAAAAGCGAACCATCCGCTGTGGGCGTGGATTTATGACGCTGGCCAGACGGAGGTGATAAACGGGCGCTTCGTCAGCGTTTGAGGCTGATATTCCGCTTAAGGGCAGAGCTATAGTGATGACGTCCGGCGGTCAAGCCCTCAGTTTTCTCCGGCACATTTCGGGCAAACTGCGGTAAAATAGCGCTCCGGCGCGCGCCTGCGGCCGGATAAATCGCCTTTGGGACAATATGCCGTCACGGCAATAATAATTATTTTTGATGAGGGATCTTATGGCCACGTTGCTTGAAAGCTACGGTAACTGTTTTCGCAAATATGCCACCTTTCGCGGCCGCTCGGCGCGTAAAGAGTACGCCGTATTTACCGTCGCTAACTTTGTGCTGTCCGCGGTACTGGGGCTGATCCCGGTTATCGGCGGGCTGTTTAGCCTGATTATTATTATTCCGGGTATCGCGGTGGCGGTACGACGCCTGCACGATCTGAACAAATCCGGCTGGTGGCTGCTGGCGCCTTTCCTGATCCTGATTATCGGCCTGATTGGCGTTGCCGGCACCGTTGAAGAAGGCGGGGCGGCAGCATGGGTATGGCTGATGGTCGCTGGCGGAATCATCTCACTGGTGATGTCCATCTGGCTGCTGTTTGCCCGGGGTACCGACGGGGCTAACCGCTTTGGCGACGTTCAGCAGGATAACGGCGACAGCGCACTTCCCGGCGCGCAGAGCGCCCCGGTTTCTTCCGCTGAAGATGTCAGAGAGCGCCTGGCCCAGGCAACAAAGATGCGCGATGACGGTACGATCAGCGAAAGTGAATATGAAACGATGCGCTCGAGCATTATTAAGGATATTTAACCCGCGCAGAATGCCCGCGCCGGGTGGTTTTCTCCCGGCATTTCCGCTACTGTATGCGCCATTTTTCTAAGACGACGAGCCTGTTTATGAAAACCGGACCCCTGAACGAAAGCGAACTTGAATGGCTGGACGATATCCTGTCGAAATACGCCACCGACGGCGCCATCCTTGATGTCTCCGAGCTTGACGGCCTGCTGACGGCGATCCTCTCCGGGCCAGCCGAGATTGAACCCGCCCAGTGGCTGCTGGCTATCTGGGGCGGTGCCGACAACGTGCCGCGCTGGGCCAACGATCGCGAGCGTGACCGCTTCGTTAACCTCACCCTGCAACATATGAGCGATGTTGCCGAGCGCCTGGACGACTATCCGGAGCAGTTCGACCCGCTGTTTGGCACGCGGGAAGAGGAAGGCCAGGAGCTGACTATCGTTGGCGAGTGGTGCTTTGGCTATATGCGCGGCGTCGGCCTGGGCTGCTGGCCCGCTTTACCGGCGGAGCTGCAGGCCGAGCTCGATATCATCGCTTTACACGGGACGGAAGCGCAGTTCCCGGCGGTTGAAGCGCTCTCAGTCGATGATTTTCTCGCCAGCGTAGAGCGTATTAAACCCGCGGCGCTGGCGCTTTATCAATACTGGACGGAGCATGCGCAGCCGGCAGAGGTGCCGCAGCCGATCAGAAATGATGCCAAAGTTGGACGTAACGATCCCTGCCCGTGCGGCAGTGGCAAAAAATATAAGCAGTGCTGCTTAGCGAAATAAAATAAGGGGCCGACAGGCCCCTTACTCTTTTATCCGATGGCAGGCAACACGCCGATCGCGATACAAAACTGAATCAACACGATAGCGATACCGCACAGCAGGACCAGCCACAGCGCCGGCGTTCCGCCGATAACCCGCCACGTCGCGTGCGGATGCTGTTGACGACTCTTCATGACCAGCAGCGCAGGCAGCATCAGCGCCAGCACGGCGAGGGCAACCCCCGCATAGCCCAGCGCCATTACGAAGCCGCGAGGGTAGAACAGGGAGAAGGCCAGCGGCGGCACAAAGGTGATGACGCCGCTTTGCACGCGCCCGCCCGGCGTATTTTTACGCTGAAACAGGTCGGCCAGATAATCAAATAATCCCAACGCGACGCCGAGGAACGACGTGGCCAGCGCCAGATCGGCAAACAGATGCACCGCCAGCTCAACGTGCGGTGAGGCGACGACCTCTCTGACAGCTTCCAGCAGGCCGTTCAGGCCCGCATGCTGTCCCAGAAGGGCGGCAAAGGTCGGAGAGCTAATGCTGCCCAGCGTCGCCAGCTGCCAGAAAATATAGGCCACCAGTGGGATAAAGCTGCCGATGATAAACACCCGCCGCAGCTTACGAATATCGCCGTTAAGGTAGCTGACGATGCTCGGCACGCTGCCGTGAAAACCAAAAGAGGTAAAGATAACCGGGATCGCCGAGAGCGCCAGCCCCTGCTGAAGCGGGAGGGTTAGCAGGTTTATCTGATGAATGTGCGGCAGCAGCAGGGCCAGCATAATGGCGAGAAAAATAATCTTGGCGCTGAATAAAAAGCGGTTGAACAGATCGACCAGAGAGGTCCCGAGGCAAACCACCGCCCCGCCAATCCCGGTAAACAGCAGCACCCCGCCCGCCGGCGGAAGATCCCACCGCAGCCACTGGTTCAGGCTGGAGGCCAACAGCTCTCCCGCGCCGCTGATGTAGGCGGCGGTCAGGGCGTACATCAGGAACAGCATGCAAAAACCGGTGATCCACTGCCCGTAGCGCCCGAGATAGCGGGCGGCGAGCGAGCCCAGCCCCATATCCGCCGGTACGTGCTGATAGACCTCCAGCAGCAGCAGCGCGGTATAGCACATCAAAGCCCACAGGGCGATCAGCAGCCCGAGCGTGACGCCGAAGCCGACCCCAGCGGATGCCAAAGGCATTGCCAGCATCCCTGCGCCAATAGTGGTCCCTGCCACGATTAAAATACTACCTAGAGTGCGGTTCTTCACGTTTCTCTCTATCCATGAAGGAATTAACAATAAAATATGTCGCGCAGAGTATGTGAAATCGGCAGATTCGTCAAATGAGGGTTACAGTGCTTGTCAGTAAAAGTTTACACTCCGGAAGCCGCGCTAATGCTGCGCTGGCGCAAAGCCTGAAACCATAAGGTGGTTTATCGTGGATGCTTTACAGGAGGAGTTATGCAATCTATTCACGGTCATGAAGTACTGCAGATGATGATCGCTTCGGGCGAACCCTACAGCGTTGCCAGCCTGGAAGCGGCGATAGTCGCTCGCTTTGGCGACGAGGCCCGTTTTCACACCTGTTCGGCGGAAAATCTAACCGCTGGGGAGCTGGTGATATTGCTACAGAAGAAAGGCAAGTTTATTGCCGCAGACGCCGGGTTTAATACCAGCGAAAGCAAAATTTGTCAGCACTAACAGGACGACAATGCCGAAGCATCGTCGCCGGTATAATTATTTCTGCGTATCGAGCGTTGCCAGCTCTTTATCAATAAAGTACAGACCTTCGCCGCTTTTACCGGCGAGGGTCAGTTTATCAATAACGGATTTAAACAGTTTCTCTTCTTCGTGCTGCTCGGCAACATACCACTGCAGGAAATTAAAGGTCGGATAGTCCTGTGCAGACATCGCGGCGTGAGCCAGGGTGTTAATTTGCTGCGTAATCAGCTGCTCGTGTTCGTAGGTAACGCGGAACAGCTCATCCAGCGATGCGTACTCGGCAAACGGCGAGGCAATGGCGTTGATGCAAGGCAGGCTGCCGGTGTCGGTCAGATAGTCGAACAGGCGCTGCATATGGGTCATCTCTTCCTGAGCGTGACGACGAAGAAACGCCGCCGCACCTTCGAAGCTATGGTAGCTGCACCACGCGCTCATTTGCTGATAAAGCAAAGAGGAATAGAGTTCAAGGTTCATCTGCTCATTGAGCTTATCGATCATTTCTGTTTTCAGCATAGCGCGTGCTCCGAAAATATAGGTAATTAAGATTATTGTGCGCTCACTATAATTTGTTATTTATTTATTTGCAAAAAGTAAATTAAAAACTTCAGTTATTAAAAATGCAAATGGGAATAAAACGCATTGGCAATTTAATAATTAATGAGAATGGTTTTAATTAATATTTAATAAATAGCGATGAGCCAGATAAATATGCGCAACCGAATGACGAGCGGCTGAGGGCCTCACGCGGGTTTTGCCGATCGGGGAGCGGCAGGGAGGCGCAAAGAGCGAGGGACGGGGTTGGAGGGCAAAAGTGTGAAGCGCTACGTAATTTATAAAACAACTTTTCATAAAATTTGAAAGTGTGTTTGTTAAGTAGTAATGTCATACCAACGTTAACGACCTATCGCGGAAGTACCCGCAAAGCATTCAGGAGAGTAAAGCATGAAAATTGCACTGATGATGGAAAACAGCCAGGCAAACAAAAATGCCATCATCCTCAACGAGCTCAACGCCGTTGCCGACGAGAAAGGCTTCCCGGTTTACAACGTGGGTATGAGCGATGAGCACGATCATCACCTGACCTACATTCATCTGGGCATCATGGCCAGCATTCTGCTGAATTCCAAAGCGGTGGACTTCGTGGTCACCGGCTGCGGCACCGGCCAGGGCGCGCTGATGTCTTTGAATATCCATCCGGGCGTGGTGTGCGGCTACTGTATCGATCCTGCCGACGCTTTCCTGTTTGCCCAGATCAACAACGGCAACGCGCTCTCTCTGCCGTTTGCGAAAGGTTTCGGCTGGGGCGCAGAGCTGAACGTGCGCTTTATTTTCGAAAAAGCGTTCACCGGCCGTAACGGGGAAGGCTATCCGCCGGAGCGTAAAGAGCCGCAGGTACGCAATGCCGGTATTCTGAATACGGTGAAAGCGGCGGTGGTGAAAGAGAATTACCTCGACACGCTGCGCGCTATCGACCCGGAACTGGTTAAAACCGCCGTCTCAGGTCCGCGCTTCCAGCAGTGCTTCTTCGAGAATTGCCAGGACAAAGAGATCGAAGCGTTCGTTCGCCACATCGTCGGTTAATCATCGGTAAGGCCAGCCGCGGCTGGCCTTACTTTCGCCTACGTTTTCTTGTTCGACACGCTGCTTCCGGCATCCGCCGTCAGCTTCAGGCTATCCACCATTCCCACCAGACAAATCAGCGCAATAAACACAAATGAGAGTCGAAAGCTGATGCCGGGCAGATTCGACAGGCTTAGCCATTCGCTCAGCTTTTCCCCGATACGAATACCTATCGCGCCAAGCGTTATCCCTAAGCCAACCGCCAGCTGCGACGCGGTGCTGAACAAAGTGTTGGCGTAGCTCATCTGCGGGGAGGGCACATCGGCAAAGGCCAGTGTGCTGATGCCGGTGAACTGAATCGATCGGAAAACGCCGCCGAGGAACAGGATCAGCAGGATTAACCACACCGGCGTTTGCGGAGTCAAAAATGCGCAGGCCAGCAGCGACAGAACGTTGAGCGCGCCGTTAATCAGCAGCAGGCGGCGAAAGCCGAGCCAGCGGATAAGCGGCGTGGTGGCGGGTTTAATCGTGAAGTTACCGACGAACACGGCGAGCACCAGCAGCCCCGAGTGAAACGGATCCATGCCGAATCCCACCTGGAACAGCAGCGGCAGCAGGAAAGGCACGGCGCTGATGGAGGCGCGAAACAGCGAGCCGCCGTACATGGTGACCCTGAATGTGGGGACCCGCAGCGCATCGAGGCGCACCATGGGCCAGGCGGCGCGGCGGAAGTGGCGCAGCGAGAACAGCATACAGCCGATCCCAAGCCCCAGCAGCGCCAGGGTCTTCCAGCCCTCGGGCCGGTTGTCACCGAGGATCTCCATGGCGCTGACCAGGCTGACCATGGCAACCGAAGTGGCCAGGAAGCCGGGAAGGTCGAACGGGCGCCGCTCCTCCTCGCGGATATCGGGAATAATGCGCAGCGACAGCGCCATCGCCGCGAGACCCAGCGGGACGTTAATAAAGAAAATCCAGTGCCAGCTGGCGTAGCTGGTAATAAAGCCGCCCAGCGGTGGGCCAATAATCGGCGCCACCAGCGCGGGCCAGGTCAGCGTTGCAATGGCCTTAATCAGCTGGTGCTTCGGGGTGGTACGCAGCACCGCCAGCCGGCCGACCGGGACCATCAACGCACCGCCCATTCCCTGCAGAATACGCATGGCAACGAAGGTATCGACGCTGGTGGAAAGGCCGCAAAACACCGAGGCAAGGGTAAAAATCGCCAGCGCCAGGGTGAAGACCCTGCGCGCGCCGAAACGATCGGCTATCCAGCCGCTGGCCGGGATCAACACCGCCAGCGTAATCAGGTAGGCGCTGATCCCGATATTGAGATCCACCGCCGCCACGCCAAAATCTTTCGCCATGTCCGGTAGCGCGGTGGCGATCACCGTTCCGTCGAGAAACTCCATGAAAAAGGCCCCGGCGACCAGCAGCGCTGGTGCCGAGAACGCCCGGTCTTCCCGGGCGGAGATGTTTGTCGTCATTATGTTGTTGCCATAGCCTGCTGAGATCGTGAGCAGGAGAGGGGGAACGCTCCGGCTCCGCTCGCTTTTTATTAAATTTAAAATTCAGTCTGCAATTATTTTTGTGATTTTGCGCACGTTTAGATTGATTTTTGTGATGGTGATCATATTATAGTCGAACAATTATTAACACCTGCATAACAAAAACGGAGTGACGCCATGAAGCTGCGCAAGATTCTGAAAAGCATTTTTGACACCTACTGCAAGACCTTCAAAGATGTGCCGCCAGCCGGCATGTTCTGATAAAAAAACCTGCTGCGGCAGGTTTTTTTATCTCAGCAGATTTAGGGTACTATTACGCTCCTGCAAAAAGGAGCAAAAAATGTCTCAACACCTTACCAAACAAGACGAGCTGGTTTCCGACGTGGTTGCCTGTCAGCTGGTTATCAAACAGATCCTCGATGTCATTGACGTTATCGCCCCTGTAGAGGTCCGCGAAAAGATGGCGACTCAGCTTAAAGCGATTGATTTTTCAAGCCATCCTTCATCGTCCGATCCGGTTACGATGCGTGCGGTGCAAAAAGCGATTGCCCTGATCGAGCTGAAGTTCACCCCGCAAAGCGAAGCCCACTAATTCGTTTTACCCCGCCACACGTGGTGGCGGGGTGTCCATCAGGCCTGGTGGGAGACTGCGGAACGGGCCGGGGTAGCCTCTTCACTTCTAAACAGCTTGCTGTTACCCCAGCACTCTTCGTAGCGATGGCCGACGAGATCCTCAACGACAACCCGTACCTCCGGCGCGATATCGCCGATTTTGCCTCCCGCTTTAATCCGCGCAACCTCCTGTAAGACCACCATATGGGCTTTGCGATCCAGCTTCATCTGCTTGCTGAATACGATCGCGGCCAGAGCCAGCAGCACCACTCCGCTACAGAACACCACGGCAATCGCCGTAACCGCGCTTTCCGGCTGGGTGTGCGCCTTCGACTGGAAGCCGTAGAAGCTGAGAATAGCCCCCATGGTGAAGACGATGATTGAGCGTAGTATTTTACCGGAGAAGGTCATGGCGCCGGCATAAATTCCCTCGCGACGGCGGCCGGTGTAAATCTCATCCACATCGGCAAGGAAGGTATAAACGGTCCACGGGATGTAATACACGCCGCCGGTTCCGAGGCCAAACAGGACGGTGATCCCGAACATCAGCACGGTAGCGAGGTGTGCCGGCAAATGGAAAAACCACAGCGAGGTGTAGAGCAGTACCGAGAAAATAACTACGCTCAGCGCGAGGATATAGGGCTTGCTGAAGCCTTTTTTCACGCACAGGCCGATGAACAGCGCGGTAGAGACCAGCTGCAGAATCGAGTTCAGGCTGTTCAGCCCGGCAACCATCGCCGGATCGTGCTGCAGAACGAAGATAACAAAATAGGTAAAGATGGAGGCAAACAACCATTCCGCGCCAAAGCCACACAGGTACATCCCGAGATGCTTGCGGAAGACGCGTAAATAAAAAGTCGAACGCATATCTTTAGCCAGCAGCAGCAGCGTATTGAGCAGCCCTCTCTTCTCGCTGACGCTGCTCTCCTCTTCCCGCGGACGCTCCCAGCTGCAGTACCACAGGCAGGAGATAGCGACGATCAGAATAATGCCGTAGGTCAGGCCGGTCAGGAAGAACGGGGTGGCGGAATCCTTGCCGTACAGCAGGATGAACTGGCCCGGAATAAAGGCTGCGAGGAAGTTTGCCAGCTTGCCAAAAATGGCTTTATAACCGGTGAGCTTAGAACGTAATGAGAAATCGTCGGTCATTTCGGTGGCCAACGTTTCGTAAGGCACCATGATTGAGGTATAAATAATTTCGAAGATCACGTAGGTGCTGAGGTAGTACCAAAAGCCGAGGCCCTCTACCCACAGCAGCGGGTAAAACATCATCAGCGGAATGCCGATGAGCAAAAAGAAGCGCCGCCGGCCAAAGCGTTTGCCGAGCCGGGTTTTACCGAAGTTATCCGTAAGATAGCCCATTAACGGGTTACTGATGGCGTCGATAATGCTGGCGATCGAGAAAATTAACGAGGCCTCGATCAGCGTCAGCCCGCAAAATGTCGTATAAAAATAGAGTAACCAGGCACCGCTGATTGCCAGCGCGCCGCTCCCCAGTAAGTTGCCGCCGCCGTAGGCGAGCTGATGGCGTAACAAAATCGGTCTTCCCTGCAGCCCTTGCGAGGCTGAAGCCGCGTATCTTGCCATTAATATAAACCTCTTGTTTTAAATTTTTGAAACAGTGTTTTTATATTATTAACTCACGACTTAAAAAGTGATCCCCGTCACTAATCATCGGTCAGGCGATTTAGCTGCGTAGTAATGCGATCGGCTTAAAAGTTTTTAATGCCTTTTAGGAATAACAAACGGCTGCGGAGCGCCAAAATATCAGGGCGGGGGAGCGTGCGGGATATGCGGGAGGAGGCCTGAAGCGATGCCCAAGGCTGACCGCTGGGCTCTAAGACGGGACTGGCGATGGCGGAACGGAGCGGGAGGTGAATTATCGGGCACCTTTCATTAATAGCCTGAACGGTGCCCTGGAGCGGTGGTTCCCTCTGACTTTAGCCAGCCTGAAGGCGCGGCTGATGCGGCGTTTGCCTAAGCCGGATTAATGGCGCTGCTGCGCCACCAGATCCATCAGGCGGCGGTCGGTTTGCTGCAGACAGATACCGGCTTTATCGGCGCTACGCACTTCATCGAGAACGGTTTGCAGGAGAATGCCGTCCTGCTGCTGCTCTTTCTCTAAGAGGGTCAAAAAGCGCCAGGTGGAATCATCGCTTTGCGCTTTAGCTTCCTCTGCCAGACCGGCGAGCAGGCTGCTGCGCTGTTCATAGTCGGCAAGAGTCTGGGTGAACAGATCTTCGAGGGAGCTGCACTCCTGATGATAGATACCTTCGGCTTTCACGATAGGCCACTCGCCGCCCTTTTTCATAAATTCGAATACCCGCATCATCAGCGTGACGCTGGACTGCGCCTGGGTACGGAGAAACGTCGCGGTGCCGTTCAGGCGCTGCTGTGCGCACCACTCGCTCAGATGCAGATACGAGTTCGACGCGCGGAACTCAAGATTCATCTGGTTATTCAGCTTTTGAGCCATTCCTGCAACTACCATAAAATATCCTTATTAATCTGGAAGGGGGTCTTCGCGGGTTAAGCGCTTTCGCCGCCAACAGCTTCATTACGAGACCTTCACACGAAACTTTACTGGCGGAATAATATAATTCCGCGCTCTCCATGAGTGGCCAGAAATGATATTTTCAATATCCAAAAATATAGAATACTCTCAGAATTTACTTAAGAAAACTCTTAACCGAAAGGATTTACGTTTAGTTACACCATCCGCTGATATCAGGCTATTGATTAGCATTTTCATTAAATTGATTGTCATTTAAAGTATTGATTTTATTTTATTTTATTTTTATCGTTTCATTCGTCAGTTTTATCAAACCCATCAGTCGTATTACGTAGTTGTATGATACTTACATGATCAGCGCTAATTAAAATAAACACGTCGTGTGTTTAACAGCGTCATTTAATTGTCACGGTTCTGCTGGCGCAACATTGCGCTGGATCATTTTTTAATTTTTATTGCTGAATACCGCGAAATAATATTTCAGGGTGATGACGATTGTGTCAATAAATCGTGATGCCGTGCGTAGCGCCTGACGTCGCCGGGAGGTGGGGTCGGGGGAGGGCAACCGCTGGCGCCGATTGCGGGTCCGCATGTCGGGCGCGCTGGGCTAAACGTCTCACAGGGATAACTCTGCTAGTAATATGGATAATACTGCTTATGACTGCGCTAATTGTCTGACAATTAGCGTTTTTTTTATGGCTTTTTTCGCTGAATTTATGCACTCAATTACTGTAATTCCGCGATGTGATAATGCTCTCGTATGGAGAATTGATTTCCGGCTATTACTATTTCAACAACGGCATCGTTGGATAAGATTTTTCTAATACCTTGTTTTAAGTCTGATAAAAATTTTTAGATCCGATATTTCCCTACATAAAAGCGAATTTAAGCTGGAGTTTACCATGCACAAATTTACTAAAGCGCTGGCGGCGATCGGTCTCGCTGCGGTTATGTCACAATCAGCTATGGCGGAAACGCTTAAGCTCGGTTTTCTGGTCAAGCAGCCGGAAGAGCCGTGGTTTCAAACTGAATGGAAATTTGCCGATAAGGCCGGCAAAGATTTAGGTTTTGAGGTTATTAAAATCGCCGTTCCGGACGGCGAAAAAACGCTTAACGCGATCGACAGCCTGGCTGCCAGCGGCGCGAAGGGGTTTGTTATTTGTACGCCGGATCCGAAGCTCGGGGCAGCGATTGTTGCCAAAGCTCGCGGCTATGACATGAAGGTAATCACCGTCGACGATCAGTTCGTTAACGCCAAAGGCAAACCGATGGAGAGCGTTCCGCTGGTGATGATGGCGGCCAGCGAGATTGGCGCTCGTCAGGGCCAGGAGCTCTATAAAGAGATGCAAAAACGCGGCTGGGACGTGAAGGATACCGGGGTGATGGCGATTACCGCCGATGAGCTCGATACCGCGCGTCGCCGCACCACCGGTTCGCTGGATGCGCTGAAAGCCGCCGGCTTCCCGGATAAACAGATCTACCGCGTGCCGACGAAATCCAACGATATCCCCGGCGCCTTCGATGCCGGCAACTCGATGCTGGTCCAGCACCCGCAGGTCAAACACTGGCTGATCGTCGGGATGAACGATAACACCGTCCTGGGCGGCGTTCGCGCTACCGAAGGGCAGGGCTTCAAGGCTCCGGACGTGATTGGTATCGGTATTAACGGCGTTGATGCGGTCAACGAGCTCTCCAAGGCGCAGGCCACAGGCTTCTACGGCTCTCTGCTGCCTAGCCCGGATATTCACGGCTACAAAACCAGCGAGATGCTCTACAACTGGGTAACGAAGGGCGCCGAACCGCCGAAATTCACGGCGGTCACCGACGTCGTGTTGATTACCCGCGATAACTTCAAAGAAGAGCTGGCGAAAAAAGGGCTGTAAGGCCTGCTAACCATGCCTCCCGCAGCGGCGGGGGGCTGAGCGCAGTAGAGCGGAGTCGTTATGCAACAGTCTACCCCTTATCTCTCATTTCGCGGCATCACCATGACTTTCCCGGGCGTTAAAGCGCTGTCCGATATTAGCTTTGACTGCTATGCCGGCCAGGTTCACGCCCTGATGGGAGAAAACGGCGCCGGAAAATCCACGCTGCTGAAGATCCTCAGCGGCAACTATATACCGACCGCGGGCAGCCTGGAGGTCCGCGGCCAGCAGATGGCGTTTAGCAACACCACCGAGGCGCTTAACGCCGGGATCGCCATTATTTACCAGGAGCTGCACCTGATACCGGAAATGACCGTCGCGGAAAATATCTACCTCGGCCAGCTTCCACACAAATACGGCATGGTGGACCGCAAGCTTCTTAACTACGAAGCTCGGCTGCAGCTGGAGCATCTGGGGCTGGATATCGATCCGCAAACGCCGCTGAAGTACCTCTCCATCGGCCAATGGCAAATGGTGGAGATCGCCAAGGCGCTGACGCGCAACGCCAAGGTTATCGCCTTTGACGAACCGACCAGCTCCCTTTCCGCCCGTGAAATCGACAACCTGTTCCGGGTTATTCGCGAGCTGCGTGAGGAGGGGCGGGTCATTATTTACGTCTCGCACCGCATGGAGGAGATATTTGCCCTGAGCGACGCGATCACCGTCTTCAAGGATGGCCGCTATGTGCGCACCTTCGACGATATGCAGGCGGTGAGCCACGATGCGCTGGTGCAGGCGATGGTAGGGCGCGATTTAGGGGACGTCTATGGCTGGAAGCCGCGCGAGTACGGCAGCGAACGCCTGCGCCTGGAGCAGGTAAAAGCGCCGGGCGTAAGAACGCCGGTGAGCCTGGCGGTGCGCAGCGGAGAAATCGTCGGCCTCTTTGGCCTGGTGGGCGCCGGGCGCAGCGAGCTGATGAAGGGGCTGTTTGGCGGAACCCGCATCACCGGCGGCCAGGTCTACATCGACGGGGAAGCTATCGATATTCGTAAACCGGCGCAGGCCATTCAGGCCGGGATGATGCTGTGTCCGGAGGATCGTAAAGCCGAAGGCATTATTCCGGTGCACTCGGTGCGCGACAATATCAACATCAGCGCCCGACGTAAGCATATTCACGCCGGCTGCCTGATTAACAACGGCTGGGAGGCGCAGAACGCCGACCGCCATATTCAGTCCCTTAATATTAAAACGCCGGGACCCGAGCAGCTGATTATGAACCTCTCCGGCGGTAATCAGCAGAAGGCGATTTTGGGGCGCTGGCTCTCCGAGGAGATGAAGGTGATCCTGCTCGATGAGCCGACTCGCGGGATAGACGTCGGAGCCAAGCATGAAATTTACAACGTCATCTACGCGCTGGCGGCATCCGGCGTGGCCGTCGTCTTTGCCTCCAGCGATTTACCCGAAGTGCTTGGCGTTGCGGACCGCATCGTCGTGATGCGCGAAGGGGAAGTGGCGGGTGAGCTGCTGCATGAAGATGCGAATGAACAGCAGGCGTTAAGCCTTTCGATGCCAAAAATGAGCCAGGCGGTCGCCTGAGTAAAGGAGTCTATGATGTCCTCTGTTACCACCTCAAATACCCGTCGATCCGCCTTCAGCTTTGCCCGTATCTGGGATCAGTTTGGAATGCTGGTCGTCTTTGCCGTGCTGTTTATCGGCTGCGTGATTTTTGTGCCGAACTTTGCCTCTTTCATCAATATGAAAGGCCTCGGGCTGGCGATTTCGATGTCCGGAATGGTGGCCTGCGGGATGCTGTTTTGCCTGGCATCCGGCGATTTCGATCTCTCGGTTGCGTCGGTTATCGCCTGCGCCGGCGTGACGACTGCGGTGGTCATCAACCTCACCGAAAGCATGTGGATCGGCATTGCCGCCGGCCTGCTGCTGGGGGCGTTAAGCGGCCTGGTCAACGGTTTTGTTATCGCCCGGCTGAAAATCAACGCCCTGATAACCACCCTTGCGACGATGCAGATTGTTCGCGGGCTGGCCTATATTATCTCCGATGGCAAAGCGGTGGGCATTGAAGATGAGCGCTTCTTCACCCTCGGCTATGCCAACTGGTTCGGCCTGCCGGCGCCGATTTGGCTGACCGTGGGCTGCCTGATAATCTTTGGTCTGCTGCTGAACAAAACCACCTTTGGCCGTAATACTCTGGCAATCGGCGGCAATGAAGAGGCGGCGCGTCTGGCAGGGGTGCCGGTAGTGCGCACCAAGATTATTATCTTCGTTATCTCCGGTCTGGTTTCTGCCGCGGCGGGGATTATTCTGGCATCGCGAATGACTAGCGGTCAGCCGATGACCTCGATTGGCTATGAGCTGATTGTGATCTCCGCCTGCGTGCTGGGCGGCGTGTCGCTAAAAGGGGGGATCGGCAAGATTTCGTATGTGATCGCCGGGATCCTGATCCTCGGCACCGTCGAGAATGCGATGAACCTGCTCAATATCTCGCCTTTCTCGCAGTACGTGGTGCGCGGCGTGATCCTGCTGGCGGCGGTTATCTTCGATCGCTACAAGCAGAAGGCAAAGCGTAGCGTATAAATACTCCAACCTTTCAGTTTAATCCTGGAATATCACCGGCGCCCGCTGCGCTGGTGATAACTATCAAAAATGGCGAGCTCCGTCACACTGTCTATACTTACATGGCTAACAATTCGTTAACAGCCAGCGAAACGCTGGCCATGAAAGGAGGAGTTCAGGGTGGCTGACCAGATATCTGTACCGCCTGTACCAAGCGAAAATTGCGCATTTTTCTTTGACCTCGACGGTACTCTTGCCGATATCAAACCTCATCCCGATCAGGTTGTTATCCCGGTTAACGCGCTTCAGGCGCTGCGGCAGATCGTGCAGCAGCAGAGTGGGGCGGTGGCATTGATTTCAGGGCGCTCAATGGCTGAGCTCGATAAGCTTACCCGTCCTCACCGGCTGCCGCTGGCCGGCGTCCACGGAGCTGAGCGCCGTGATATCAATGGGATTACGCATATCGTTTCCCTACCGGATGCGCTGCAGAAGGAGCTTCACGGGCGGCTGGCGCTGGCGCTTGAGGCGCTGCCGGGCTGTGAGCTAGAGCATAAAGGGATGGCTTTTGCGCTGCACTACCGTCAGGCGCCGCAGCATCAAAGCGCGGTGCTGACGCTGGCTCAGGAAGTGGTGAAGAGCTATCCGCTGCTGGCGCTGCAGTTGGGCAAATGCGTGGTTGAGATAAAACCGCGCGGAGTGAACAAAGGCGAGGCAATTGCCGCCTTTATGCAGGAGGCCCCGTTCGCCGGGCGCAGGCCGGTATTTGTCGGTGACGACTTAACTGATGAAGCGGGTTTTGGCATCGTTAACCAGTTGGACGGCGTTTCGGTAAAAGTCGGCAGCGGCGATACCCAGGCGCGCTGGCGTTTGCCGGACGTCGCAGCGGTGCACCTGTGGCTAAATAATATTGCGAATAATGGACATCAACCAGACGCGCTAACCGACAGGAGAGATGGCTATGAGTCGCTTAGTCGTAGTATCTAATCGTATTGCTCCCCCGGATGATAAAAAGGCCAGCGCCGGTGGCCTGGCCGTGGGGATTATGGGGGCCTTAAAAGCGGCCGGTGGGCTGTGGTTCGGCTGGAGCGGGGAAATTGGCGACGATAGTCAGCCGCTGAAAAAGGTCACTCAGGGAAACATTACCTGGGCCTCCTTTAAACTTAGCGAGAAGGATCACGATGAGTACTACAACCGCTTTTCCAACGCGGTGCTGTGGCCTGCGTTTCACTATCGTCTCGATCTGGTCGATTTTCAGCGCGAAGCCTGGGAGGGCTATCAGCGCGTAAACGCGACGCTGGCGGATAAACTGCTGCCGCTGATTGAGCCGGACGACATCGTGTGGATCCACGATTATCATCTGCTGCCCCTCGCGCACGAGCTGCGCCAGCGCGGGGTCAATAATCGGGTCGGCTTCTTTTTACATATACCCTTCCCGACCCCGGAAATATTTAACGCGCTACCGCCGCACGCAGAGCTGCTTGAACAGCTCTGCGAATACGATCTGCTGGGCTTCCAGACCGAGAGCGACCGGCAGGCGTTTCTTGACTGCATCGCGGTACAGACCCGCCTGACCACCCGGAGCGGAACCGCTCATGTTGCCTGGGGCAAACCGTTCCAGACCGAGGTCTACCCGATTGGCATCGACCCCGATGAGATCGCGCGTAGCGCAAAAGGGCCGCTGCCGCCGAAGCTGGCGCAGCTCAAAAGCGAACTCAAGAGCGTGCAGAATATCTTTTCCGTTGAGCGGCTGGACTACTCGAAAGGGCTGCCGGAGCGCTTCCTGGCCTATGAGGCCTTGCTGGAGAAATATCCCCAGCATCACGGCAAGATTCGCTACACCCAGATTGCCCCGACCTCGCGCGGCGATGTCCAGGCCTACCAGGATATCCGCCGCCAGCTGGAAACCGCTGCCGGGCGCATTAACGGCCAGTATGGTCAGCTGGGCTGGACGCCGCTCTACTATCTGAATCAGCATTTTGAACGCAAGCTGCTGATGAAAATCTTCCGCTATTCCGACGTCGGGCTGGTGACGCCGCTGCGCGATGGGATGAATCTGGTGGCGAAGGAGTTTGTTGCCGCCCAGGATCCGCAGAACCCTGGCGTTCTGGTGCTGTCGCAGTTTGCTGGAGCGGCAAACGAGCTGCCGACGGCGCTCATCGTCAATCCCTACGATCGCGATGAGGTCGCCGCGGCGTTGGACACCGCGCTCACCATGCCGCTGGCCGAACGCATCGCGCGCCACTCGGCGATGCTGGCGGTGGTTAAGGACAATGATATCCACCGCTGGCAGGAGCGGTTTATCGCCGACCTAAAGCGGATAGAAGCGAGAAATGAGGAGAGTCACCTGCAGCGTAAGGTGGCGACCTTCCCCAAACTGGCCTAGTTCGGCCCTCAGGCTGGCGCTTCGGCGCTAGCCTTTCTCCAGCGATACCAGCAGCACGTCAACGCCGCTGCTGCCGACGATACTTTTAGCCGAGCAGGTGGCGCGGGAAAACAGGCTGTGGTTGTGGTTGCCGCAAATCACCAGATCCACCCGATGCTGCTGGCAAAAATCCTTCACGTGATGACCAAGTTCGCCGCTGGCGATGGTGATTTTTTCAATCGGATAGCCGGCATCCTGAGCCAGTCCGTTGAGAAAGCCGCGGGTCTCTTCATACATCAGGTCCCGCAGGTTCTCTAACATCGGCGCCGCAAACTGGTTATACATTTCCGGATCCGTTGCCAGCGTTATCAGGCTAATTTTGGCCTCAAGCGGGCGCGCGATAGAGACCGCCTTGCTGATAAGCGTCCGACTTTCCGGCGTTGGGGCAACGGCTACGAGCAGATGTGAGTAGGGCATCAAGCCTCCTTAAGATACGCAAAATAACCCTTCTTCTTTTCTTTACTCCGATTTCCCTGTTCCCGCAAGGGCTATTGTTTGCTGACAAGCCCGCCGCTGCGCGGGGGGCGAAATAGCGATTTTGGCAGCCCCTTCGCAAAAATGGTCTTTTGTTTTGCCATAAAAGAAAAGCTGTTTTATAAATCGGTGATGCGCGTTCACCCTCTCTTTGCGTTTTTGCCATTGCCGGGTCAGGGCTGGCAAAAATGAAAAGGTAACCCCGTTTCCATCCTTTTACTGTAGCCAGGTACCTACTCCCTTTTGGCCTGGCCAGAAAGATTGTCGGAGTTCACTAAAAATAACGACATAGGATTTACGGCGATGAAAACACGTAAAATCGGTTTGGCTAATTATCTTGCCTATGGATCGGGCGATTTCCTCGGGGCGGGAACCACGGCGCTCACCGCGGCATGGCTGCTCTATTTTTACACCACCTTTTGTGGCCTGTCTCCGATTCAGGCAACCCTTATCTTTGCCACCGCCAGGGTGCTGGATGCGGTAATTAGCCCGTTGATGGGCTTCCTGACCGATAATTTTGGCACCACCTGGCTCGGCAAACGCTTCGGCAGACGAAAGTTCTTTATCCTGCTGGGTATCCCCTGCGTATTCAGCTACTCAATGATGTGGGTAGGCGATATGGGGTTTTGGTACTACCTGCTCACCTATCTGCTGTTTGATATTGTCTACACCATGATTCTGGTACCGTACGAAACCCTGGTTCCGGAAATGACCGATGATTTTAAACAGAAAACGAAATTCTCCGGTGCGCGTATTTCGATGGCGCAAATGTCGGCAATTCTGGCCTCGTTCCTGCCGGGAGTGCTGCTTAGCCACTTTGGTAAGGACAATGCGGTCTCCTTCTTTTACGCAAGCCTGGTGTTTTCGATCCTGTGCGCAGTGATGCTGACGTTTGTCTGGTTCTTTACCTGGGAGCGCTCTCGCGAAGAGTGGTCGGAGACGGCGCTGCGGGCCGAGGAGGAGAAGCGTAATCTCTCGCTGGCGCAGAGCCTCAATCGTCTGTTTATCGAGCTCACCTCGACGCTGCGCATTAAGATCTTCCGCCAGCATCTGGGCATGTATCTTGGCGGCTATATTGCTCAGGACGTGTTTAACGCCGTCTTCACCTACTACGTGGTCTTCGTGCTGATGCAGGAAGCCGCGGTGGCATCCAACCTGCTCGGCACTATGGCCATCTTCCAGTTTATTGCGGTCATTGCCATGATCCCGCTGTGCATTCGCTTTGGGCCGGCGCCATCCTATCGGATGGTGGTGGTTCTGTTCGGCCTCGGCTCGCTCTCCTATGCGATGCTTTATTATGCCGGGCTGAGCGACGTTTATTCGCTGCTGCTGCTGATTTCCGCCATCGCCGGCCTCGGTCGCGGCGGGATCAACTATGTTCCGTGGAACACCTACACCTATATTGCCGACGTCGACGAGGTGATTACCGGCCAGCGTCGGGAGGGCATTTTCGCCGGCATTATGACGCTGACCCGCAAGGCGTCTCAGGCGGGGGCGGTGATGCTGGTGGGCATCATCATGCAGCTATCCGGCTTTGTCTCCGGGCAGAAAACGCAGCCCGATGAGGTCAGCCACACCATCCTGCTCATTCTGAGCGTGGGCACGCTGGCGGTGCTGGCCTGCGGGTTCCTCGTCTCCCTGCGCTTTAAGCTCAACCTCGAAACCCACAGCGTGCTGCACGCCGAAACGCGCAAGATGCGCGAATCGGGCCGGGTGCAGCCAGAGCTGACCCGCGCCGAGGATCGGGCGGTGGTGGAGATGCTGGCCGGTATGCCTTACTCATGCCTGTGGGGAAATAACAACATTGGCTATCTGAATCGTAATAAACCTGCCGCGCCATCCCTGAAGCAGGGTGCTGAAATGAATTCGACATTGAACAGAGGTTAATAATATGAAGGTTTGGCCTGTCAAACATAGTCCCTTACTGCGTCAGCCGGAGCACTTTATTGCGCGCAACGAGCTGCAGGCGCTTATTCAAAAAGTGACCGACAATCTGGTCAATATTAAGGATGAAACGGGCGCATTTCTACTACGGCTGGACGATGGGCGGGTCATTGATACCAAAGGGTGGGCCGGATGGGAGTGGACCCACGGCGTCGGTTTATACGGGATCTACCAGTACTACCAGCAGACCGGAGATATCGCGATGCGCGATATTATCGATAGCTGGTTTGCGGATCGCTTCGCTGAAGGTGCGACCAGCAAAAACGTCAACACCATGGCGCCATTCCTGACCCTGGCCTGGCGCTATGAGGAGACCGGCAGGCAGGAGTACCTGCCGTGGCTCGACTGCTGGGCCGAGTGGGCGATGAACGAGATGCCGCGTACCGATCATGGCGGGATGCAGCACATTACCCTGGCGGAGGAGAATCATCAGCAGATGTGGGATGACACGCTGATGATGACCGTGCTGCCGCTGGCGAAGATCGGTAAATTGCTCAACCGACCGCAGTATGTGGAAGAGGCGGTGTACCAGTTTTTACTCCACGTGCAGAACCTGATGGACCGGGAAAGCGGGCTGTGGTTCCACGGCTGGAGCTATGAAGGGCGGCATAATTTCGCCCGGGCCCGCTGGGCGCGCGGCAACAGCTGGCTGACGATGGTGATCCCGGACTTTCTCGAGCTGGTGGACCTCCCCGAGCACAGCGCGGTGCGGCGCTATCTGCTTCAGGTACTGAATACGCAAATTGCGGCGCTGGCACAATGTCAGGACGAGAGCGGTCTGTGGCATACGCTGCTGGACGACCCGGACTCGTATCTTGAAGCGTCGGCAACCGCCGGTTTTGCCTACGGAATTCTGAAGGCGGTACGTAAACGCTACGTGAGCCGGGAGTATGCGAGCGTCGCGGAGAAGGCCATGCGCGGGATTGTGCAAAATATCTCTCCACAGGGGGAGCTGCTGCAAACCTCATTCGGCACCGGAATGGGCTCGAATCTCGATTTCTATCGCCAGATCCCGCTCACCTCGATGCCGTACGGGCAGGCGATGGCGATCCTGTGCATGACGGAATATCTGCGCAGGTATTTCTGACGGCGAACCGTCGCCCGGCTCAGCGCAGCGCGAGCGGGACGTGCCCAAAAAAAAGAAACCGGCAGGCGCCGGTTTCTTTATCGTTCATCAGGGCGGTATTACATCCGCTCGACGGTTTCAATACCTAAAGTATCCAGACCCGTCTTGAGCGTTTTCGCGGTCAGCTGCGCAAGCTTCAGACGGCTGTTGCGCGTCTCTTCGCTTTCAGCGGAGAGGATCGGGCAGTGTTCGTAGAAGCCAGAGAACAGACCGGCCAGATCGTACAGGTAGGCGCACATGACGTGCGGAGTCCCTTCACGCGCGACGACGGTCAGCGTCTCTTCAAACTGCAGCAGGCGTGCGGCCAGCTGCGCTTCGCGATCTTCGGTGATGATGACCGGCGCCGCAGCCAGCGCGCTTTCGTCGATCTCCGCTTTACGGAACACCGACAGCACGCGGGTATAGGCATACTGCATGTAAGGCGCGGTATTGCCTTCAAACGCCAGCATGTTGTCCCAGTCGAAGATGTAGTCGGTGGTGCGGTTTTTGGACAGATCCGCATATTTTACCGCCCCGATACCGACCGCATTAGCCAGCTTCTCCAGCTCGTCGGCAGGCATATCCGGGTTTTTCTCGGCAACCAGGCGACGCGCGCGCTCCAGCGCTTCGTCCAGCAGGTCGGCAAGCTTCACGGTACCGCCCGCGCGGGTTTTAAACGGCTTGCCGTCTTTACCGAGCATCATCCCAAACATATGGTGCTCCAGCGGAACTGAATCCGGCACGTAGCCCGCTTTGCGCACGATGGTCCACGCCTGCATCAGGTGCTGGTGCTGGCGGGAATCGATGTAGTAGAGCACGCGATCGGCGTGCAGGGTTTCGTAGCGGTATTTGGCGCAGGCGATATCGGTGGTGGTGTAGAGATAGCCGCCATCCTTTTTCTGGATGATAACGCCCATCGGTTCGCCTTCCTTGTTTTTATACTCATCAAGGAATACGACGGTGGCGCCTTCGCTCTCAACGGCCAGACCTTGCGCTTTCAGATCGGCAACGATACCTGGCAGCATCGGGTTGTACAGGCTTTCACCCATTACGTCGTCGCGAGTCAGGGTCACGTTCAGGCGGTCATAGGTAATCTGGTTTTGCGACATGGTAATATCGACCAGCTGGCGCCACATCTGGCGGAAGTACTCGTCGCCGCCCTGCAGTTTAACCACGTAGCTGCGCGCGCGCTCGGCGAAGGCTTCGTCTTCGTCGTAGTGCTTTTTCGCTTCACGGTAAAAGCCTTCGAGGTCCGCCAGCGCCATTTCGCCGGCATTTTCCTGCTGCTGCTTTTCGAGCCAGGCGATCAGCATCCCAAACTGGGTGCCCCAGTCGCCGACGTGGTTAGCGCGAATCACCTTGTGGCCGAGGAACTCGAGGGTGCGAACCGCAGCGTCACCAATGATGGTGGAGCGCAGGTGGCCGACGTGCATCTCTTTTGCCACGTTGGGCGCCGAATAGTCGACGACGATAGTCTGCGCCTGCGGCTGGGCAACGCCAAGGCGCTCTGCGGACAGCGCCTGGCTAACGTTGGCGGCTAAAAACGCCGGGTCGAGGAAAATATTGATGAAGCCAGGCCCGGCGATTTCGACCTTATTGGCAATGCCGTTCAGATCGAGATGAGACAGCACCTGCTCTGCCAGTTGTCGCGGTGCCACACCCAGTTTTTTAGCGACTGCCATCACGCCGTTGGCCTGATAGTCACCGAACTGGATTTTTGCTGACTGGCGGACCTGCGGTTCGCAATCGGCAGGGGCGCCTGCCGCGATCAGGGCGTGGCTGACTTTTTCTGAGAGAAGAGCCTGAATATTCACCGAAATACCTTACGTTTAAGGCGCCGTAACCCCTGCTGGGTGGCGCCGGAATGTGGACAAATTAGGGCAGGAGTATACTGCATTTGCACCCCTGCGTCAGCCCTGCGCGCGCGTTGCCGGGCGGCGTGCTTAACGAATAACCAGCGTGGGCAGGATAAAGAAGATTGCGGGTTGGTCGCCGCCGGGAAACGCGATAAATTAGCCCCTTTAGCGAGCGTCGAGGTCAAGAATGGTGAACTGGCAGCAAATTGATGAACTTCAGGATATTACCGCGGATCTGCCGCGCTTCACCGAGGCGTTAGGCCAGCTGGCCGCGCGGCTCGGGCTGGATATTGCGCCCCTGTCTGCGGACCACATCTCTCTGCGCTGTCATCAGAATACAACCGCGGCGCGCTGGCGGCTCGGGCTTGAGCAGTGCGGCACGCTACTGTCGGAAAACACCATTAACGGTCGGCCTATCTGCCTGTTTAAGCTGGATGAACCTGTGATTGTGGCGCACTGGCACCTTAGCGTGGTTGAGCTGCCGTGGCCTGGGGAAAAGCGCTACCCGCACGAGGGCTGGGAGCATGTTGAGATTGTGCTCGCCGGTGAGCCGGAAACGCTTAATGCCCGCGCGCTGGCGCTGCTCTCCGACGACGGCCTCAGCCAGCCGGGGATCTTCGTCAAAACCAGCTCGCCGAAAGGGCAGCACGAACGCCTGGAAAATCCGACGCTGGCGGTGACGGACGGGAGCGTGACGATCAAGTTTCACCCGTGGTCCATCGAGCAAATTATCGCCAGTGAAAAAACGGATGCGTAACAGTGTGAAGCTACGCGGTTTCTGAACGGAAAAATCGTGACATGCTGTGTTGCCCGCGGCGTGAATGGAGAGTGGAATGACGCTACTGGAAGTATGTTGTTACAGCACGGAGTGCGCCGAGGAGGCGCAGCGACGCGGTGCAGACCGCATCGAACTATGCGCTGCGCCGCAGGAGGGAGGGCTAACGCCGTCGCTGGGCGTGCTCAAAGCGGCCCGCAGGACCCTGACTATCCCGGTGCATCCGATTATTCGCCCGCGCGGCGGTGATTTTTGCTACACCGAGGGCGAGTTTGCGGCGATGCTCGACGACGTGGCAGCTGTACGAGAACTGGGTTTTCCGGGCCTCGTGATTGGCGTTCTGGACGCCGACGGTCAGGTTGATACCGTGCGGATGCGTAAAATTATGGCCGCGGCGGGACCGCTGGCGGTTACCTTCCACCGGGCTTTCGATATGTGCGCAAACCCGCATCAGGCCTACGCTGCGTTGGCTGAATTAGGCGTTGCGCGGATCCTGACATCCGGCCAGCAGGCGAGCGCAGAAAAAGGTATTTCATTAATTTTGGAACTTATTGCCCTGGGCGATACTCCAATCATTATGGCCGGAGCAGGTGTGCGAGCAGCAAACCTGGCGCAGTTTCTGGAAGCCGGCGTAAAGGAAGTGCACAGCTCCGCCGGCCAGTGGCTGCCTTCGCCGATGCGCTTTCGTAATTCCAGGCTGTCGATGTCTACGGATGCCGACGCTGATGAATATTCACGCTATGCCGTTAACGGCGCAGCGGTGGCGGAAATGAAGAGCATTATTTCCGCCTGAGTGCCCGCGTTGTTTGCGCGAAGCCTGCGGGCTGGTCAGCACAACAGCTGTGGGCAGAGAGAGAAAACCGTTTTTTGCTGCACATCATGTCGCCCAATATGATGATTGCCCGTACCAGGCCCCTGCAATTTCAACAGGGGCCTTTTTTTATGCAAAATTTAGTGACCGATCGCCGGAGCGCAATGCCCGAGCGATCCTGACCGGGCGGCGTTAGCGCGCTTTTTTTGCCAGCGATTGCTGAGTTTCAGGCCTGGTGGCGATAATCACCGCGCGCAGCGGTGCGGGATAGCCTTCGAGGGTTTTGCCGCTGTCGTTCGGATCGAGGAAATCCGCCAGCGATTCGGTGGTCATCCATTCGGTGCGGCGCTGCTCTTCGGTACTGGTCACGCAGACGTCAACGATCCGTACGTCGACAAAGCCGCATTTTTCCAGCCACATTTTCAGCGCAGCCGCCGAAGGAATAAAGTAGACGTTGCGCATCTGCGCGTAGCGATCGCCCGGTACCAGCACGGTATTTTCGTCACCTTCAACAACCAGCGTCTCCAGCACCAGCTCGCCGCCTTCAACAAGCTGATCTTTGAGCTGCCACAGATGGTCGAGCGGGGAGCGGCGATGGTAAAGCACGCCCATTGAAAATACGGTATCAAAGGCGTTCAGCGCCGGCAGCTGCTCAATGCCCAGCGGCAGCAGATGGGCGCGCTGGTCGTTGCCCAGCAGCTTGCGCACCGCTTCAAACTGACATAAAAACAGCTGCGTAGGGTCGATACCCACTGCCAGATGAGCGCCGGCGCCGATCATTCGCCACATGTGATAGCCGCTGCCGCAGCCGACATCGAGGATCGTTCGGCCGGTCAAATCGGAAAGATGCGGCAGAACGCGATCCCACTTCCAGTCAGAACGCCATTCGGTGTCGATATCCACGCCATACAGCGACCACGGGCCTTTGCGCCACGGCATCAGGTTGCGCAGCAGGTTTTCAATCCGCAGCCGATGGCCTTCGCTCAGAGGGACTTCGCTTTCCGCGGTCACGCTGTGCAGCAGGTCGAGACGATAGGGCGAAAGCTCGGGGAGAAACTCAACGGCCCGCTCCCATTCACGGTACTTACCGTGAAGGGCTTCGCGCTGCCAGGCGGCAACCTGAGCGGGCAGCGTCTCCAGCCAGTGGGATAGCGGTCCTTTGGCGATACGCTGATAAAAATTGCTGAAATCGATCATGCCGTTTCCCCGGACTTCACCGCCACCAGTGAGCCAAAGTTAAAACACTGGAACCACAGCTCGGCATGTTCGAATCCGGCCTTGCGCAACCGTGCTTTATGGGTTTCTACCGAATCGGTGAGCATCACGTTTTCCAGCATGCTGCGCTTTTGGCTGATTTCCAGCTCGCTGTAGCCGTTGGCGCGCTTAAAGTCGTGATGCATGTTAAACAGCAGTTCGCCGACGTTGGCATCTTCAAAGCTGAATTTTTCCGACAGCACCAGCGCGCCGCCCGGGTTCAGCCCCTGATAGACCTTATCCAGAATCGCCTGGCGTTCGTCGGGCTCAAGGAACTGAATGGTGAAATTGAGCACCACCATTGAGGCGTTTTCGATGGTGACGTGGCGAATATCGCCTTCCACCACCTCAACCGGCGTCGGCGCCTTGTAGGCGTCGATATGGCGACGGCAGCGCTCGACCATCGCCGGGGAGTTATCTACGGCCACAATCCGGCAGCCGGCGTGGGAAATATTACGCCGTATAGAGAGCGTGGCTGCGCCAAGGGAGCAGCCGAGATCGTAGACCTGGGTATCAGGCTGCACAAAGCGCTCGGCCAGCATGCCAATCATCGAAATAATGTTGGAGTAGCCAGGAACGGAGCGCTGGATCATATCCGGGAAGACTTCAGCAACCCGTTCATCAAAGGTCCAGTCGCCGAGGCTGGCGATCGGCGCGGAAAAAAGGGTATCGCGGTGAGACATAAGGTTAAACCCGAAAAAACGAAAACGGCGTATTGTGCGCTAATGTAAGGAGAAAACCAACTCCCAGGGCATATACCACAGGTTCGCGAGCACCATCAGCACCAGCGCGCACCAGGTGGCGCTCATGCCGGAACGACGCCAGCTGTAGAGTCGGTGATGGAAACCGTAAGAGTGCATCAGCCGGCCGGCGATAAGCAGGATACCGCCAAGATGCACCATCCAGTTTTGCGCGCCGTTCATCTCGACAAACAGCAGCAGGATAAGCCCGATCGGCAGATATTCAACCGCATTGCCGTGCACGCGGATAGCGACCTGTAGCTCGCTAAAGCCGCCGTCGCCGTATCCGACGTGATACTGCGTGCGCAGGCGTACGACGTCAAAAGAAAACTTGATTAACAATAACGCACCCAGGACGGCATACAGCGCGCTGACCATACAAAAAACTCCCTTTCACTGTGTCAGATGGCTCCGACTATCATAGCAGGATATCAGAAAAGAGAGGTCTGCTGAGGAATTGACGGTGCCGGGCCGACGTCGGGTAGCACCGCGCGTAAATCAGCCCACAGGGTGTCGACCAGCGCCGGCGCGTGGGCGATATCCGGCGTATGCAGGAACAGGTAGGGCGTGGTCGATTGGCTCCACTTCGGCAGCGTCTGCAGCCAGATGCGAAACAGCTCGTGGTTCTGCGCCATATCGTCGCTGCCGATGAAGCGAACCAGCGGATGATGCGCGGTGACCACCGCGTGGACCGGGAGCCGCGGCTTTTTACGCTGCGCGTCGAGCGCGGCCGGGCTGCGGGCGGTAACGCTATGCACCGGACGGCTATCGAGGATCACCCGATTAACGGCGCGCTGGTGCAGCCCGCGGTTGAGCTGCTGCTCGTCGTCACCCTTGGCAAAAAAGGCCGGATGTCGTACCTCGACGCCGTAGGTGAAGCCGGCGGGTAGCGCATCGAGAAACTGCCATAGGGAGGGGAGGTCGCGCGGCCCGAAGGTCGCAGGCAGCTGCAGCCAGTACTGGCCAATACGCGTCTCCAGCGGCGCGAGCCGGGTGAAAAACTCGCGGCTTAAATCGCCGCAGTTACGCAGCGCCGCGTTGTGCGAAATGGTTGCCGGAAACTTAAAGCAGAAGCGGAAGTCGTCGTGGGTTTGCTCGAACCAGCGGGCCACTATCTCGGCTTGAGGCAACGCGTAGAGGGTCGTATTCCCCTCTACGCAGTTAAAGTGGCGAGCGTACTGTTCCAGACTGGTTATGCCAAGGCGCACCCATTTTGGATGCGACCACTGCGGGAGCCCGATATAGATCATAGCGCGGCGAGAATGTCCTCAGTGCTGCGCACGCGGGCAATGCGCGGGAAGATGTTCGTTATGCTGCCCTGGTGCTGCTCGGCGGAGGCCGCGCTGCAGGCGTCCTCGGCGATCAGCAGATTGAAGCCCAGCTCCCAGGCGTTGCGCGCGGTGGATTCAACGCCAATATTGGTTGAGATACCGCACAGAATAATGGTGTCGATGCCGCGGCGGCGCAGCTGCAGCTCGAGATCGGTACCGTAAAAGGCGCCCCACTGGCGCTTGGTGACTTCGATATCGCTATCCTGCTTGCCCAGCGCAATCGGCCAGGTCCACCAGTTATCCGGCAGCGCATGCGCCCCTGTCTGCGCATCAACCGGCTGTTTTAGCGCTTCGCCAAAGTCGGCAGACCAGCCGACGCGGACCATGATGACCGGCGAGCCCTGCTGACGACATTTCTCCGCGAGACGAGCGGCGCGTGCGACCACTTCATCAGCGCGGTGTGGGCCGCCGGCGAACGGCAAAATGCCTTCCTGCAGGTCGATGACCACAAGCGCCGTTTTTTTCGCATTGAGTTCTGGCATAGTATCCCCGTATCTTCTGTAGTTTGGCCGTTACAATACCGTTGTCATTCGCGCTCCAGGGTAACAAATTTTGTTAATTTTTGTGAGCGTAGCCAATAAGCGTGCAGCAAAGCAACGTACAAACTGCGTCGGGCTTATCGTGCGGCAGAATTTCCAGTATAATAGCCGCCTTTTTTCATTCAGTTGTGACATTCAGCTAAAGCCGCAACTTCGTGGCCTGCAGAGCAGGCAACAATCCGCCAGTGGCTAAGTTAAGGGATATCTCATGCGTACAGAATATTGCGGGCAGCTGCGTCTGTCCCACGTGGGGCAGCAGGTGACTCTGTGTGGTTGGGTCAACCGTCGTCGTGATCTTGGTAGCCTTATCTTCATTGATATGCGTGACCGCGAAGGCATCGTACAGGTGTTTTTCGATCCGGAACGTGCGGATGCATTAAAGCTGGCCTCCGAACTGCGTAATGAGTTCTGTATCCAGGTGACGGGCACCGTGCGTGCGCGTGACGAAAAAAACGTCAACAGCGATATGGCTACCGGCGCCATCGAAGTGCTGGCTTCCGATCTGACCATCATCAACCGCTCAGAAGCGCTGCCGCTGGATTCCAACCACGTCAACACCGAAGAAGCGCGACTGAAATACCGCTATCTGGATCTGCGTCGTCCGGAAATGGCCCAGCGTCTGAAAACGCGGGCAAAAATCACCAGCCTGGTCCGTCGTTTTATGGATGAGCACGGTTTCCTCGATATCGAAACCCCGATGCTGACCAAGGCCACGCCGGAAGGCGCGCGCGACTATCTGGTTCCGAGCCGCGTGCATAAAGGCAAGTTCTACGCGCTGCCGCAGTCTCCTCAGCTCTTCAAACAGCTGCTGATGATGTCCGGCTTCGACCGCTACTATCAGATCGTGAAATGCTTCCGTGATGAAGACCTGCGCGCCGACCGCCAGCCGGAATTCACCCAGATCGACGTGGAAACCTCCTTCATGACCGCATCGCAGGTGCGTGAAGTGATGGAAGCGCTGGTTCACGAGCTGTGGCTGAACGTGAAGGGTGTGGATCTGGGCGAGTTCCCGATCATGACCTTTGCCGAGGCCGAGCGTCGCTACGGTTCCGATAAGCCGGACCTGCGCAACCCGCTGGAGCTGGTGGATATTGCCGACCTGGTGAAAGCGGTTGAATTTGCCGTCTTCTCCGGCCCGGCAAATGATGCCAAAGGTCGCGTTGCCGCACTGCGCGTGCCGGGCGGCGCGGCGCTGACCCGTAAGCAAATCGATGAGTACGGCAAGTTCGTGCAGATTTACGGCGCCAAAGGCCTGGCGTATATGAAGGTCAACGAGCGCGCAAAAGGCCTCGAAGGCATCAACAGCCCGGTCGCTAAATTCCTCAACGCGGAAATCGTTGAAGCCATTCTCGAGCGCACCGCAGCCCAGGACGGCGATATGATTTTCTTCGGCGCTGATAATAAGAAAGTGGTTGCCGATGCCCTGGGTGCGCTGCGCCTGAAGCTGGGTAAAGACCTGAGCATCACCGACGAAACCAAGTGGGCGCCGCTGTGGGTTATCGACTTCCCGATGTTTGAAGACGATGGCGAAGGCGGCCTGACCGCGATGCACCACCCGTTCACCTCTCCGCGCGATATGACCGCGGACGAGCTGAAAGCCGCGCCGGAAACGGCGATTGCCAACGCCTACGATATGGTCATTAACGGTTACGAAGTCGGCGGCGGCTCGGTGCGTATTCACAGCGGTGAAATGCAGCAGACCGTGTTCGGCATCCTCGGGATCAACGAGCAGGAGCAGCGTGAGAAGTTTGGCTTCCTGCTGGATGCGTTGAAATACGGTACGCCGCCGCACGCGGGCCTCGCATTCGGCCTTGACCGTCTGACGATGCTGCTGACCGGCACCGATAACATCCGCGACGTTATCGCTTTCCCGAAAACAACCGCCGCCGCCTGTCTGATGACCGAAGCACCGAGCTTCGCCAATCCGACCTCGCTGGGTGAATTAGGTATTCAGGTTGTGGCGAAAGAGACAAAAGAGTCTGCGGAGAATAAGTAAGATGTCATTCAAGCTCCCCGTTTCTGTACTGGTGGTGATTTATGCCGAAGATACAAAGCGGGTGCTGATGTTGCAGCGGCGCGATGATTCCGCTTTCTGGCAGTCGGTAACCGGCAGCCTGGAAGCGGGGGAAACCGCGCTGCAAGCCGCCGCGCGCGAAGTAAAGGAAGAGGTCGCAATAGATGTTGCCGATGAGCATCTGGCCTTAATTGACTGTCAGCGTACGGTGGAGTTCGAGATTTTTTCTCATTTACGTCATCGCTATGCGCCGGGCGTTGTGCGCAATACGGAATTTTGGTTCCGGCTTGCGCTCCCTCATGAACGCCAGATTGTGTTTACCGAACATCTGGATTACCGCTGGGTCGCTGCGACGGAAGCCGCCGCGTTGACCAAGTCGTGGAGTAACCGGCAGGCGATTGAAGAATTTGTAATTAACGCCAACTAATATTCCCCGCCTCCTGCTGGTCAGAAGGCTTCGGGAAAACGGCATTTTTGGAGAGTTTTTTATGGCAGGTCATAGTAAGTGGGCCAACACCAAGCACCGCAAAGCGGCACAGGATGCCAAACGCGGTAAGATCTTCACTAAAATTATTCGCGAGCTGGTCACCGCCGCGCGTTTAGGCGGCGGCGATGCGGCTTCTAACCCGCGTCTGCGCGCAGCGATTGATAAAGCGCTGGCCAACAACATGACCCGCGATACCCTGAACCGCGCTATCGCCCGTGGCGTAGGCGGCGATGATGACGCGAACATGGAAACCATCATTTATGAAGGTTACGGCCCTGGCGGCACGGCGGTGATGGTTGAGTGCCTGAGCGACAACCGCAACCGTACCGTTGCCGAAGTGCGTCACGCCTTCAGCAAAACCGGCGGTAACCTCGGCACCGACGGCTCGGTGGCCTATCTGTTCAGCAAAAAAGGGGTGATCTCCTTCGAAGCTGGCGACGAAGACGTGATTATGGAAGCGGCTCTGGAAGCGGGGGCGGAAGACGTTGTGACCTATGACGACGGCGCGATTGACGTCTACACCGCGTGGGAAGATATGGGCGCCGTACGCGACGCGCTGGAAGCGGCTGGCCTGAAAGCTGACGCGGCCGAAGTCTCAATGATCCCGTCGACGAAAGCCGATATGGATGCGGAGACCGCGCCGAAGCTGCTGCGTCTGATCGATATGCTGGAAGACTGCGACGACGTGCAGGAAGTTTATCATAACGGCGAGATCTCTGATGAGGTCGCCGCAACGCTGTGATTCCCGTAATCTTTCAGCCTACAGCGGTGTTGGCTCTCCTCGCTTACCCCGGTTACGTAGTGAATCTGCGCTTCCGGGGATGCGCTGCGTGGCCGCCTGGCTGTGAACTGAAATATTTAGGGTCTCAGGGCTTCGTTATTACCGGAGATGCGTGATGGCTATTATTCTCGGTATTGACCCGGGTTCGCGCATTACCGGCTATGGCGTTATCCGCCAGGTCGGGCGGCAGTTAAGCTATCTTGGCAGCGGATGCATTCGCACTAAGGTGGACGATCTGCCGTCGCGCCTGAAGCTGATCTACGCGGGCGTGACGGAAATTATCACCCAGTTTCAGCCGGACTATTTCGCGATTGAACAGGTGTTTATGGCGAAAAACGCCGACTCGGCGCTGAAGCTGGGGCAGGCGCGCGGGGTGGCTATTGTCGCGGCGACCAATCAGGATCTTCCGGTCTTTGAGTACGCCGCGAGGCAGGTCAAGCAAACCGTGGTCGGCATCGGCAGCGCGGAAAAAAGCCAGGTGCAGCATATGGTGCGCACCCTGCTGAAGCTGGCGGCTAACCCGCAGGCGGATGCGGCGGATGCGTTGGCCATTGCGATTACCCACTGCCACGTGAGTCAGAACGCGACGCAGATAGGCGATAGTCGGCTAAACCTGGCGCGCGGACGCTTGCGATAACGTCAAATCAGGCTGGATATTTATCCAGCCTTTTTTTATGATACCGGCAGATACTTTAGCCCTTAACGCAGGAGCAGCATGTGATAGGCAGACTCAGAGGCATCGTTCTCGAAAAACAACCCCCGCTGGTATTACTGGAAACGGGAGGCGTTGGCTATGAAGTGCATATGCCTATGACCTGCTTTTACGAACTGCCGGAAGTGGGCAAAGAGGCGGTCGTATTTACCCATTTTGTGGTTCGCGAAGACGCGCAGCTGCTGTTTGGTTTTAATAACAAACAGGAGCGTACGCTGTTCCGCGAGCTGGTTAAGACCAACGGCGTAGGGCCGAAGCTGGCGCTGGCGATCCTTTCCGGCATGTCGGCGCAGCAGTTCGTTAACGCCGTCGAGCGCGAAGAGGCCGCGGCGCTGGTTAAGCTTCCAGGGATTGGCAAGAAAACCGCCGATCGCCTGATCGTCGAAATGAAGGACCGCTTCAAGGGATTACACGGCGATCTGTTTACCCCGGCCGACGACCTGGTGCTGACATCGCCTTCCGGCCCGTCCAGCGATGATGCCGAGCAGGAAGCGGTTGCCGCCCTAGTGGCGCTGGGCTATAAACCTCAGGAGGCCAGCCGAATGGTGAGTAAAATCGCCCGCCCGGATGCCAACAGTGAAACGCTAATCCGCGAAGCGCTGCGCGCCGCGTTGTGAGGTAAGGGATGATTGAAGCAGACAGGCTGGTATCGGCAGACAGCACCGGGTTTGAAGAGACGGTCGATCGCGCAATCCGCCCTAAACTACTGGCAGAGTACGTGGGCCAGCCGCAGGTGCGCTCGCAAATGGAAATCTTTATCCAGGCGGCCAAGCTGCGTGGAGACGCGCTCGACCATCTGCTGATCTTTGGCCCGCCGGGGCTGGGAAAAACGACGCTGGCCAACATCGTCGCCAATGAGATGGGCGTTAACCTGCGCACCACCTCCGGGCCGGTGCTGGAAAAAGCCGGTGACCTGGCGGCGATGCTGACCAACCTCGAACCCCACGACGTGCTGTTTATCGATGAAATTCACCGCCTTTCGCCGGTGGTGGAAGAGGTGCTTTATCCGGCGATGGAGGACTATCAGCTGGATATCATGATTGGGGAAGGGCCCGCGGCGCGTTCGATAAAAATCGATCTGCCGCCGTTCACCCTGATTGGCGCGACTACGCGGGCCGGTTCGTTAACCTCGCCGCTGCGCGACCGCTTCGGCATCGTCCAGCGGCTGGAGTTTTATCAGATTGCCGATCTACAGCACATTGTGAGCCGCAGCGCCCGCTTTATGGGGCTGGAGATGAGCGAAGAGGGGGCGCTGGAAGTGGCGCGTCGCGCGCGCGGCACCCCGCGTATTGCCAACCGCCTGCTGCGGCGGGTGCGCGACTTCGCGGAAGTGCGCCATGACGGCAGCATCTCTCTCGACATCGCCGCCCAGGCGCTGGATATGCTTAACGTTGACGCCGAAGGATTTGATTATATGGACCGCAAGCTGCTGCTGGCGGTGATCGATAAATTCTTTGGTGGCCCGGTCGGCCTGGATAACCTGGCGGCGGCCATTGGCGAAGAGCGCGAAACCATTGAAGACGTGCTGGAGCCCTATCTAATCCAGCAGGGCTTCCTGCAGCGAACGCCGCGGGGGCGTATGGCGACGGTCCGTGCCTGGAACCACTTCGGCATCAAGCCGCCGGAAATGCCCTAGCCGGGCGCGCCAACCGGTAGCTCTGCTCAGCGCAGCGCTACCGGAAAAAGAGTGCTCAGGCGGCCGCTTTCTTCATCATGCTGAAGATAAACAGCACCGCAGCGCACAGCACCACCGACGGGCCGGCCGGCGTGTCGTAGAACGCCGAGAAGGTCAGTCCACCGGTTACCGCGATCGCCCCGATGCCAACGGCGATAGCCGCCATCTGCTCCGGCGTACGCGCAAAGCGGCGCGCCGTGGCGGCGGGGATGATCAGCAGCGAGGTGATGATCAGCGCCCCGACAAACTTCATCGCCACGCCGATAGTCAGGGCGGTGACCAGCATCAGCAGCAGCTTCACCCGCTGCAGCTTCACGCCGTCAACGAACGCCAGGTCGGGACTGATCGTCATTGACAGCAGGTTGCGCCACTGACAGAGCAAAATGACCAGCACGATCGCCACGCCGATGGCGATTGAGATCAGATCCGTCGGCGTCACCGCCAGCAGATCGCCAAACAGGTAGGCCATCAGGTCTACGCGGACGTTCGACATCAGGCTGACCACCACCAGGCCCAGCGACAGCGCGCTGTGGGCCATAATCCCCAGCAGCGTATCGATGGCGAGGTGAGGGCGCTTCTCCAGCCATACCAGCCCGCCCGCCAGCAGCAGCGTGATGGCGATAACGGCGTAGAAGGGGTTGACGTTGAGCAGCAGGCCAAAAGCGACGCCGAGCAGCGAGGCGTGGGCGAGGGTATCGCCAAAATAGGACATCCGGCGCCAGACGACAAACGAGCCCAGCGGGCCGGCGGCGCAGGCGAGCATCACCCCGGCCAGCCAGCCGGGTAACAGTAGTTCAATCATCAGCGGTCATTTCCCCGACGCAGTACAATCCGCCCCTGCAGGTCGTGGCGGTGATTATGATGGTGACGATAAATACCCAGCTGTTCCGCGCCGCGCTGGCCGAACATCGAGATAAACTGCGGGTGCATCGAGACCACTTCCGGCGTGCCGGAGCAGCAGATATGCTGATTCAGGCACAACACTTCATCGGTTTTCGCCATCACGAGGTGCAGGTCGTGGGAGACCATCAGCACCGAGCAGTTAAGCTCCTGGCGCAGCTGGTTGATCAGGTCATACAGCGCCACCTGGCCGTTGACGTCGACGCCCTGCGTCGGCTCATCAAGCACCAGCAGCTGCGGCTGATTTAACAGCGCCCGCGCGAGCAGCACGCGCTGCGTTTCGCCTCCGGAGAGTTTCTGCATCGGGGCATCGATAAGATGTCCGGCCTGGACACGCTTCAGCGCCGGCAGAATATCCTGCTTACGCGTCTGCGGACGCAGGCGTAAAAAGCGGCTGACGGTGAGCGGCATCGTGGCATCGAGGTGTAATTTTTGTGGGACATAGCCAATGCGCAGCTTTCCCTCTCGTTTGATAACACCGTCAGTTGGTGCTACCAGCCCGAGAACGACCCGTACAAGCGTGGATTTACCGGCGCCGTTCGGGCCGAGTAAGGTCAAAATTTTGCCTGGCTTAAGCGTGAGCGAAATGTCAGACAGCACGCGTCGCTGGCCGAAGACCACCGAGACGTTTTGCAAAGTTACAAGATTTGTCATGTCAAATTAAGGGTTGCACAAGCTAGTGAATGTTATAATATCACATCTTTCTCATTCATTACGACGATTAGACGCATTATGTTACATAAAAATACGCTTCTTTGCGCTGGACTTAGCGCCGTTTTTTTGTTCACCCAGACCTCCGCGGCGAATGCCGCCGTAGTTGCCTCAATGAAACCTCTTGGCTTTATCGCTTCCGCTATCGCTGACGGGGTCACCGACACCCAGGTGCTGCTGCCAGATGGCGCCTCTGAGCACGACTATTCTCTGCGCCCTTCAGATGCAAAACGCTTACAGAACGCAGACTTAGTAGTGTGGGTTGGCCCTGAGATGGAAGCCTTTATGGATAAGTCAACGCAAAGCATTGCGCCAAACAAAAAGGTGACGATCGCCCAGCTTGACGGCGTGAAACCGCTGCTCATGAAAGGCGCGGATGACGACGATGACCACGACGGCCACGATCACGCTGCAGGTGGAAAAAGTGACGACGATCACCATCACGGCGTATACAACATGCATCTGTGGTTATCCCCAGAGATAGCGCGGCTTTCGGCGGTTGCAATCCACGATAAATTATTGGAACTTATGCCGCAGAGTCGAGCCAAACTTGACGCTAACCTGAAGGAGTTTGAGGCAAAATTAGCCTCGACCGATCAACAGGTGAGTCACGAGCTGGCACCGCTGCAAGGAAAAGGGTATTTCGTTTTTCATGACGCCTACGGCTACTTTGAAAAACACTACGGTCTGACATCGCTTGGTCATTTCACCGTTAACCCTGAAATTCAGCCTGGTGCGCAGCGTTTACACGAAATCAGAACACAGCTGGTTGAGCAAAAAGCGACCTGCGTTTTTGCTGAGCCACAGTTCAGGCCAGCCGTTATAGAAGCTGTTGCCAGAGGTACCTCCGTGCGCATGGGAACCCTCGATCCGCTGGGTACAGGAATTAAGCTGGGTAAAGAAAGTTATCCGCAGTTCCTGAACCAGCTGGCGAACCAGTATTCGAGCTGCCTGAAAGGAGATTAACGAGGAAGTGAATACGTGCAACAGATAGCCCGCGCTGTCACTCAGGCATTTAACAATTTGCCACGACCTCACCGCGTAATGCTGGGGTCGTTGAGCGTTCTAACCTTAGCGGTTGCCGTCTGGCGACCGTACATCTACCACCACGAATCAGCCCCTATCGTCAGAACGATTGAGCTGGAAAAAAGCGAAATCCGTTCCTTGCTGCCGGAAGCCTCTGAACCTATCGATCAGGCCGCGCAGGAGGAAGAAGCTATCCCTCAGGACGAGCTGGACGATAAGGCCGACGGCGATTCAGGCGGCCATGAGTACGTCGTATCAACCGGCGATACCCTCAGCAGCATCCTCAATCAGTACGGTATCGAAATGGGCGATATCTCCCTTTTATCGACCGCTGATAAAGAGCTGCGCAACCTCAAGATTGGCCAACAGCTCTCATGGAGCCTGACGGCGGATGGCGATCTGCAAAGCCTGACCTGGGAAATGTCCCGTCGCGAAACCCGCACCTATAATCGCGTGGGTAACGGCTTCAAGATGAGCAGCGAGCTGCAGGAAGGGGACTGGGTCAACAACGTGCTGAAAGGTACCGTTGGTGGCAGCTTCGTCTCCAGCGCGCGTAACGCGGGCCTTACCAGTACCGAAGTCAGCGCGGTTATTAAAGCTATGCAGTGGCAGATGGACTTCCGCAAGCTGAAAAAGGGCGACGAGTTCTCGGTGCTGATGTCGCGCGAAATGCTTAACGGCAAGCGGGAGCAGAGCCAGCTGCTGGGCGTGCGTTTACGTTCAGACGGCAAGGATTACTACGCCATCCGTGCCGAAGACGGCAAGTTCTACGATCGCAACGGTACCGGCCTGGCGAAGGGCTTTATGCGCTTCCCAACCGCGCGCCAGTTCCGCGTGTCGTCAAACTTTAACCCGCGCCGCCTCAATCCGGTGACCGGGCGCGTCGCGCCACACCGCGGCGTAGACTTCGCGATGCCGCAGGGCACGCCGGTACTTTCCGTCGGTGACGGCGAGGTGGTGGTGGCCAAACGCAGCGGCGCGGCGGGGTACTATGTCGCCGTACGCCACGGCCGTACCTACACCACCCGCTATATGCACCTGCGTAAGCTGCTGGTGAAACCCGGGCAGAAGGTGAAGCGCGGTGACCGCATTGCGCTGTCGGGCAATACCGGCCGCTCTACCGGGCCACATCTGCATTATGAAGTATGGATTAACCAGCAGGCGGTAAACCCGCTGACGGCGAAACTGCCGCGTACGGAAGGGCTGAGCGGTTCCGACCGCACGGATTATCTGGCGCAGGTGAAAGAAGTTATGCCGCAGCTGCGATTCGACTAACGCGCTGTTATTAAAAGCCGGTGCTAGTGCGCGCCGGCTTTTTCTTTTGTACCTTCCCCAACGTGTCGCTAAACTATAGCCTTAGGTATCTCCTTATCTTTATTCAGCACCATTTTTGCGGATCGGGCATGGAAACGAAAAAAAATAATATTGAGTTTATTCCAAAATTTGAGAAATCCTTTTTACTCCCGCGCTACTGGGGCGCGTGGCTGGGCGTTATTGCTTTTGCGGGGATTGCGCTGACGCCCCCGTCATTCCGCGATCCGATTCTCGGCAAGCTGGGGCGCTTTGTCGGCAGGCTGGCCAAAAGCTCGCGCCGCCGCGCGCAGATAAACCTGCTGTACTGTTTCCCGGAAAAGAGCGAGCAGGAACGCGAAGCGATTATTGATGAGATGTACGCCTCTGCGCCTCAGGCGATGGTCATGATGGCTGAACTTGGCCTGCGCGATCCGCAGCGCATTCTTTCCCGCGTCGACTGGCAGGGAAAAGAGATTATCGACGAGATGCAGCGCAATAACGAAAAGGTGATCTTCCTGGTACCGCACGCCTGGGGCGTGGATATCCCGGCTATGCTGATGGCGTCCGGCGGACAAAAAATGGCGGCGATGTTCCATAACCAAGGCAATCCGGTATTTGATTACGTATGGAATACCGTTCGTCGCCGCTTTGGCGGGCGCATGCACGCGCGCAATGACGGCATCAAGCCGTTTATCCAGTCGGTGCGTCAAGGCTACTGGGGCTACTATCTGCCCGATCAGGATCACGGTGCGGAGCACAGCGAGTTCGTCGATTTCTTTGCTACCTACAAAGCCACGCTGCCGGCGATCGGCCGCCTGATGAAGGTCTGCCGGGCGCGGGTGGTGCCGCTGTTCCCGGTCTATGATGGCAAAACCCATCGTCTAACGGTGCTGGTACGCCCGCCGATGGACGACCTGCTGGAGGCCGATGATAATACGATTGCCCGGCGGATGAACGAAGAGGTGGAAATTTTCGTCAAGCCGCATAGCGAGCAGTACACCTGGATCCTCAAGCTGCTGAAAACCCGCAAACCCGGAGAAATCGAACCCTATAAGCGCAAAGAGCTTTTTCCGAAGAAGAAATAGCGCCGCCTGTCGCTCAAGGTAACGATTATTTAGCCACTGCACGCCGACGCGTCAGTGGCTAAATTGTTTGAGCAGTGAGTCATGCTCCGCAATCAGCCGATAGCGGTACTCCGGCCTCCCCGTGGCGCCGTAGTGGTTGCTGGTGTGCAGAATATCGATCTGCGCCAGCCAGAGCAGATACTTGCGACAGGATACCCGGGAAATATCCAGCTGCGCCGCCAGCTCATTGGTTGAAAACTCGGCTTCAGGGTGAGCGCCTATCCAGCGGCACACCGTGCGCAGCGTTTCGGCGGTCAACCCTTTTGGCAGGCGACGGCTCTCCGCGCGCTGCCGCGAAGCGTGATTGAGCAGGTCGTCGATGTCCGACTGCTGGTAACTGGGCATGGCGTGGCGCTGGCTACGCTTGTGGCTCCAGGCGATCAGCGCCTCTTCAAAGCGGGAGAACTGGAAGGGCTTGATGAGGTAATCCACCACCCCGTAGCGCATTGCGCTCTGCACGGTGAGCGCGTCGGCGGCGGAGGTGATCATGATGACGTCAATATCGTGCGCCGACCGGCGCAGCGCCGGCAGCAGGTCCAGCCCGTTCTCCTTATGCATGTAAACATCGAGCAGGATCAGGTCAATGCCCTGCGGCCGTTCGCTGATGATGCGCTGCGCTTCGCCGAGGGTCGGGGCGATGCCGCAGCAGCAAAAGCCGCTAAGCCGGCTGAGAAACAGGCGGTTTAGCTCAGCGACCATCGGATCGTCATCGATAATAAGGACATTTATCACGCGGGCCTCTCTTAAGGCCGGGGGGCTATCTGCCTCCCGGATATCATATTACCAGCCGGACCCGTCTTTTCAGAACGATGAGCGTTTATAGGCGGTGTAGCGCGCCTGCCAGTAGGTTTGTTCGATGCGGGCAAGCAGCCGCTCTTCGCTAAGCTGCGGTGCCACGCCCTCCTGCTGGGCGACCTTCGCGATAGCCAGGGCAATGGCGCGCGATATCGTTTCGATCTCCGCCACCGGCGGCAACAGCCCGCCGCTTTCCGCCGCTGCCAGCGGGGAGTGAGCGGCCAGGGTGCGGCTTGCGGCGGTGAGCATCTTTTCCGTGATCCGCTTGACCTTGCCGGCCAGCACGCCGAGCCCGAGGCCGGGGAAGATATAGGCGTTATTGCATTGGGCAATATCGTAGGTTTTGCCCGCGTAAACCACCGGGGCAAAGGGACTGCCGGTGGCGACCAGCGCGGCTCCTTCCGTCCAGGCGATCAGATCCGCAGGCTGGGCCTCGGCGCGAGAGGTTGGGTTCGAGAGCGGCATGATAATCGGGCGGGCGCAGTGCCGGTGCATCTCTTTGACAATCTCTTCGCTGAACAGACCGGGCTGCCCTGAAACGCCGATCAGTACGGTCGGATGCGCATGGCGCACAACGTCGAGCAGCGAGACGGGGCCGGTGCCGACGTCCCAGTGGGCAATGCTGTGTCGGGAAGTGACCAGCTTTTGCTGGAAATCGAGCAGCTCGGGGATCGCGTCCGTCAGCAGGCCGCAGCGATCGACCATAAATACCCGGCCGCGGGCCTCGTGCTCGGACAGCCCGTCATCGACCATCATCGCCACGATCTTTTCCGCGATACCGCAGCCCGCGGAGCCGCTGCCTAAGAAGACCACGCGCTGATCGCATAAGCGGCTGCCGGCCGCCTGGGCGGCAGCGATGAGGGTACCCGTCGTCACGGCGGCAGTACCCTGAATATCGTCGTTGAAGCAGCACAGCCGATCGCGATAGCGCTGCAGGAGGCGGGTGGCGTTCTTTTGGGCAAAATCTTCGAACTGCAGCAGCACGTCAGGCCAGCGGCGCTTCACCGCTTCAATAAACATATCCATAAACTCGAGGTAGCTGTCGTCGTCGATGCGCGGGTGGCGCCAGCCCATATAGAGCGGATTGTCGATCAGCTGCGCGTTGTTGGTGCCAACGTCGAGCATGATCGGCAGGGTAGAGGCCGGATGAATACCGCCGCAGGCGGTGTAGAGCGAAAGTTTGCCAATCGGGATGCCCATCCCGCCAACGCCCTGGTCACCGAGGCCGAGAATGCGCTCGCCGTCGGTGACCACGATGACCCGGATATCGTTGCGCGAGAAGCTTTGCAGCATCTCATCAATTTGGTGGCGGTCCGGCCATGAAATAAACAGGCCCCTGGCGCGGCGATAAATTTCCGAAAAGTGTTCACAGGCCTCGCCGACCGTCGGGGTATAGACGATAGGTAGGGTATCGGTCATATGCGTGCGCAGAACGTTATAAAACAAGGTCTCGTTAGTATCCTGAATATTGCGCAGATAGACGTGGCGTGAAATATCGCGTTTAAACTGACCAAACTGTTCCCAGGCTCTTGCCGTTTGCTCCTCAATCGTCTCCACCTTTTGCGGCAGAAAACCGTGCAGACCAAAGGCATCGCGTTCGCCGTCGGTAAATGCCAGCCCTTTATTAAGTAACGGGTTTTCCAGTAATACGGAGCCGTTATAGGGAGTGTAAATAGTGTCCTGGTTTAACATGGGTTACTCCTGAATATGTATTATGCAAAAATACCGATCAAAATTTATAGCTAATTAATAGCGCGGAGACCGCCGGGCATAATTTAGGAAATTAAATAGATCATTATGCCCTCCGTCACCACGCCGAGAGCGGTGCCGATTAAAATCGATGAGGATGCTGATTCAATATAGGTATCGCTGCGCAGGGCAAACATTCCTGCGGCAATTGCGGATGGGGTGGCGCCGATAATAATAACCTGCTGCATTAGGCTATGGCTCAGACCCAGCACCAGCCCGGCTGCCGCCATCATTCCCGGTTGGATCAGGTTTTTAATTCCGATATTGGTAAACACCTGACGATTTAACGCCGGACGTTCGCCATAAAACAGCAGGCCGAGGGCAAACAGGGAGAGGCCGCCGGCAATTTTACCGACCATTTCAATCGGGGCGCTTAGGAGGTGCGGCAGTTTTATTCCGGCAAGGCTTAACAGGACGCCTAATATTGGGATCCAGACAATCGGATTTCTGACCGCCTTCATCAGGTTTTGCCATATCAGCATGACGGGGTTTAGCTCCGACCCCTGCGCCGCGGCGTTTTTATCGCCGAGGCGAATAAGGATAATCGTCAGCGGGATCATAAACACGCTGGTGATGAGATTGCCGATCAGCACGCCAAGGAAGCCTTCCGGCCCGATAAGCACCGCCAGCACCGGCGCGCCAAAATAGGCCATGTCGGGGAACGAGCAGACCAGGGACTGGATCGCGCTGGTCTTGATATCGTGGCGGAACACGTAGCGGGAAAGCAGCAGGGTCAGAAAATAAGAGCCCATCAGGCCAATAACCAGCACCGCCATAAAAGTAAAATTTTTAATTTTATCGGGGCTGGTGTTTAAGGCGCCAATAAAGAGATGAAAGGGCAGGGCGAAGCGAATAACCACGGTCGCTAAAACCGTGGCATCTTCTCGGCGGGTATAGCCGAGCTTGCCGCTGATCCATCCGAGCAGCATGATAAACACCAGCGGGAACAGTGATTGTAATAATAGTGAAGGCATAGGGTGTCCTGATAAAGTATGGTCTGCGGCTACTGTTTTTTTAATCTAACAATCCCTCGTGCGCTGCAGGGTGATAGAAATCACAGTCTGTTTTCTTTAAATACTTTTACGCCGAGGACTTTACTTACAAATATACAAGGACGGTAACCTGATGTTTTCATTGAGGGCGGTTAAAAACATTTTCAGCGATAATTTTAATTACAAAAGTCCGACTTAAATTACTTAAAGTTGAGATTCAAGGTCAATCACAAAACCATCATTCGAAATGGCGCATGGCTTTTTTATGTTCAATGGCTGTGCTACTTTTTTTAGGCTCAATACGCTCGTGTACTATTTTATTCTCATTTTATTCTGGTTGAATAACATTGCTGTTATTTGTGCCCCTACATAGCTATTTATAAAAAGTCAGGTGAAAGATGGAAAATAATTCACTAAATCATCCTATTGAAAATTCACTGCCTGCCCGACCCGCGCTCAGAATTCTGGGGAATGCGGAAGTGGGGTCCGTTCCGCTGGTGCTGTTCGTCGGTATTGCGATCGTTGTGGCCATTGCCGCCTACGCCAACGTATTGCCCAAAAATATGATCGGTGGCCTGGCGGTGATTATGACCCTGGGCTTTGCGTTTGCCAAAATCGGCCGCATGGTCCCGGTACTGAAAGATATCGGTGGCCCGGCGATACTGTGCCTGATGGTGCCTTCGGCACTGGTCTACTTTGAAATGTTTGCCCCGCACACCCTGGCGACGGTGCATCTGCTGATGAAAGAAGCCAATCTGCTTTATTTCGTTATTGCCTGTCTGGTGGTGGGCAGCATCCTGGGGATGAATCGGGTGATCCTGATTCAGGGGATGGTTAGAATGTTTGTCCCCCTGGTTGTCGGGACGGTTGCCGCCATCCTCACCGGCCTGCTGGTGGGGATGCTGTTTGGCTACAGCCTGTACCACACCTTTTTCTTTATTATCGTGCCGATCATCGGCGGAGGGATCGGCGAGGGCATTCTCCCGCTTTCGCTGGCCTATTCGGCGATCCTTGGGCAAACCCCCGACGTCTACGTTGCGCAGCTGGCTCCGGCGGCGGTCGTCGGCAACATCTTTGCGATTATTTGCGCCGGCGTACTGGCAAGACTGGGCGTTCGTCGCCCAGAGCTGTCAGGGAGCGGGATGCTGATCCGCAGCCATGAGGATAACAGCGTCTTCACTCAGGCCCTGGGCCCGCAGCAAACCGACTTTCAGCTGATGGGCGGCGGTCTGCTGATGATTTGCGCCTTTTTCATTGTCGGCGGGCTATTGGAGAAGCTGGTGCATATTCCCGGCCCGGTGCTGATGATCCTTGCCGCCGTCATTTGTAAATATACCAAAGCGATCCCGGCGGCGATGGAGGTGGGTGCCTACAGCTGCTACAAATTTGTCTCCGCGGCGCTGGTATGGCCGCTGATGATCGGGCTTGGGATGCTGTACGTGCCGCTGGAAAGCGTGGTCGCGGTATTCTCCGTCGGCTACGTGGTGGTGTGCGGGTCGATCGTTATCGCCATGGCGCTGAGCGGGTTCTTTATTGCATCGCGCCTCAATATGTACCCCGTGGAAGCGGCGATCGTCACCAGCTGCCATAGCGGACTCGGCGGCACCGGAGACGTCGCGATCCTGTCGGCCTCTAACCGAATGTCGCTGATGCCGTTTGCACAGATTGCGACCCGTATCGGTGGGGCGTCGACGGTGATTGCTGCCACGCTGCTGATGAACTGGGTGGTGTGATGCCATTGCCCGGCGAGCGCTAGTGCGGAGCCGGGATAAAAAAATACCTGCCGACGTTACGCCGGCAGGTATGTCGTTCGCGGGGTCGGTAGCGCGGTGGCTTATTCGACGGTCAGGATACGCGTGGTGTTGGTGCTACCGATGGTGCTCATCACGTCACCCTGGGTGACGATAACGAGATCGCCAGAGACCAGATAGCCTTTATCACGCAGCAGGTTTACCGCATCGTGAGCGGCGGCAACGCCATCGTTGGTGCTGTCAAAATGAACCGGCGTCACGCCGCGGTACAGCGCGGTCAGGTTGAGAGTACGTTCATGACGGGAGAGGGCAAAAATCGGCAGGCCGGAGCTGATGCGCGAGGTCATCAGCGCGGTACGGCCGGATTCGGTCATGGTGATGATAGCGGTTACACCTTTCAGGTGGTTCGCGGCATACATCGCCGACATGGCAATCGCTTCTTCCACGTTGTCGAACTGAATGTCCAGACGGTGTTTGGAGACGTTGAGGCTAGGGATTTTTTCCGCGCCGAGGCAGACGCGGGCCATGGCGGCAACGGTTTCAGACGGATACTGACCGGCTGCGGTTTCAGCAGAAAGCATCACCGCATCGGTGCCGTCCAGCACGGCGTTGGCGACGTCCATGACTTCTGCACGAGTCGGCATCGGGTTGGTGATCATTGACTCCATCATCTGGGTGGCGGTGATGACCGAGCGATTCAGCTGACGGGCGCGGCGGATCAGGGCCTTCTGAATACCCACCAGCTCCGGATCGCCGATCTCGACGCCCAGATCGCCACGGGCGACCATGACCACGTCGGAGGCGAGAATCACGTCGTCCATCGCGTCCTGATCGCAAACGGCTTCCGCACGTTCCACTTTAGCTACGATCTTCGCGTCGCAGCCCGCTTCACGCGCCAGGCGGCGAGCGTAGTTCAGATCTTCCCCACAGCGCGGGAAGGAGACGGCCAGATAGTCGACGCCAATTTTTGCCGCGGTGATGATATCAGCTTTGTCTTTTTCGGTCAGCGCTTCGGCGGAGAGGCCGCCGCCCAGCTTGTTGATGCCCTTGTTGTTGGACAGCGGTCCGCCGACGGTGACTTCGGTGAACACCTTCAGGCCCTGAACTTCCAGCACTTTCAGCTGAACGCGGCCATCGTCAAGCAGCAGGATATCGCCAGGTACGACGTCCGCCGGCAGCCCTTTATAATCAATACCGACTTTTTCTTTGTCGCCTTCGCCTTTGCCAAGCTCGGCGTCCAGCAGGAATTTATCGCCGATATTGAGGAAAGTTTTGCCTTCTTTGAAGGTCGAAACGCGAATTTTCGGCCCCTGCAGATCGCCGAGGATTGCCACGTGGCGGCCCAGTCTGGCCGCGATCACGCGGACTTTATCCGCGCGAATCTGATGATCTTCCGGGGTACCGTGAGAGAAGTTCATGCGTACGACGTTAGCGCCTGCAGCGATAACCTTTTCAAGGTTGTTGTCGCGGTCGGTTGCCGGGCCTAAGGTGGTAACGATTTTGGTTCTGCGAAGCCTTCTGGACATGTAATACTCCGTTGACTAAAACAACTTTGGTGTTGCGTGAACATGGAATCGGTCGTGCCAGCCGGTAAAATTGCTATGCTGAAACGTAACCGAAGGTGTAATGGGTCACTACTTATTATCTGGTTTTATGGGTTGTCGCCGTGTACGGGCAGTTCTTTATCAAAACGCGATTCTTTCAACGCTTCCTTGACCCTCTTCAAGTTATCTCTGAATTTTGCGCCGCGGCGCAGGGTAAAGCCGGTAGCCAGCACGTCGATGAGGGTCAGCTGGGCGAGGCGCGAGACCATCGGCATATAAATATCGGTATCTTCGGGAACATCAAGCGTAATGGAGAGCGTGGCTTCGCGCGCCAGCGGCGTTCCCGCCGAGGTGATTGCGATAACCATGGCATCGTTTTCACGGGCCAGCTGCGCCAGCTCAACCTGACTTTTCGTTCTGCCGGTGTGGGAGATTATCACCACTACGTCATCATCATTGCAGTTCATACAGCTCATGCGTTGCAGGACAATGTCATCGGAGTAGATTACCGGCACGTTGAAGCGAAAAAATTTATTCATCGCGTCATGGGCCACGGCGGCCGAGGAGCCGAGGCCGAAGAAGGCGATTTTTTTCGCCTGGGTTAAAAGATCGACGGCACGATTAACCGCGGACATATCGAGAGAATGGTGGACCTGATCTAAACTGGCCATCGCGGACTCGAAAATTTTTCCGGTGTAAGACTCTACGCTGTCGTCTTCATCGACATTGCGGTTAACATAGAGGGTGCCGTGCGCCAGACTTTGCGCCAGATGCAGTTTAAAATCAGGGAAGCCGCGGGTTTCAAGGCTGCGGCAAAAGCGGTTGACGGTGGGTTCGCTGACGCCGGCTTCCAGGGCGAGCGCGGCAATGCTTGAGTGGATGGCCTGCGCGGGCTCCGCAAGAATGACCTCGGCCACTTTGCGTTCGGATTTGCTAAGGTGTTCCAGCCGGGACTGAATTTTTTCCAGCATATTCATGGTAACAAGGCGCTCATCAATGGACGCGATTTCATTAATGGGTGAAATCATCAGGCGTTTTAGCAAGAATATACCCCTCCGCAATCGTCAGCGGGGAGGAATGACCTAAAAAAATGTTGTTTTTTTTCATTACATGATCAGAGTCGTATTTTATTAACTGATAACCGGTCGAAACAACGAACAATATTAGCCGTCTGCCCAAATTGTCGCCTGAAGTTTTCTCCTCGTGCGGTTTAGCGCCTGGAAAGGGGGCCGAGGCTTTCGGGAAAATCGTAAACACAGTACAGTGCAGTGTAAGAAAATTACAAATTATAGCCTGGCATAAGCACCAGACTATCAACTGAGGAGAATGACATGGCGGTAACGCAAACGGCCCAGGCATGCGATCTGGTCATTTTCGGCGCGAAGGGTGACCTGGCGCGTCGTAAATTGTTGCCTTCCCTGTATCAGCTTGAGAAGGCTGGCCAGATCAACCCGGATACCCGCATCATCGGGGTCGGACGCGCTGACTGGGATAAAGATGCTTACACCAAGGTAGTTCGTGAAGCGCTGGAAACCTTCATGAAGGAAAAGATTGATGAAGCGCTGTGGGATACCCTGAGCGGGCGCCTGGAGTTCTGCAACCTTGATGTTAACGACACCAAAGCTTTTACCCGTCTGGGCAAAATGCTCGACCAGAAAAATCGCGTCACCATCAACTACTTTGCCATGCCACCAAGCACCTTTGGCGCCATCTGCAAAGGCCTTGGCGAAGCGAAGCTGAACGCTAAGCCGGCGCGCGTGGTGATGGAAAAACCGCTGGGAACCTCTCTTGACACCTCCCGCGAGATCAACGACCAGGTCGGCGAATTCTTTGAAGAGTGCCAGGTTTACCGTATCGACCACTATCTCGGTAAAGAAACGGTCCTCAACCTGCTGGCGCTGCGCTTCGCCAACTCTCTGTTCGTCAATAACTGGGACTGCCGCACCATCGATCACGTTGAGATCACCGTAGCGGAAGAGGTGGGTATTGAAGGACGCTGGGGATACTTCGATCAGGCCGGGCAGATGCGCGACATGATCCAGAACCACCTGCTGCAGATCCTGTGCATGATAGCCATGTCCCCGCCGTCGGACCTCAGCGCAGATAGCATCCGCGATGAGAAAGTTAAGGTCCTGAAGTCGCTGCGTCGTATCGACCGCGCCAACGTGCGTGAGAAAACGGTACGCGGCCAGTACACCGCAGGGTTTGCACAGGGTAAAAAAGTGCCTGGCTACCTTGAAGAAGAGGGCGCGAACAAATCCAGCAATACCGAAACCTTCGTGGCGATCCGCGTTGATATCGACAACTGGCGCTGGGCCGGCGTGCCGTTCTACCTGCGTACCGGTAAACGTCTGCCGACCAAATGCTCTGAAGTCGTGGTTTACTTCAAGACGCCGGAGCTGAACCTGTTCAAAGAGAACTGGCAGGAGCTGCCGCAGAACAAGCTGACCATTCGTCTGCAGCCGGATGAAGGCGTCGATATCCAGGTGCTCAACAAAGTGCCTGGCCTTGACCACAAGCATAATCTGCAGATCACCAAGCTGGACCTGAGCTACTCGGAAACCTTCAATCAAACGCACCTCGCCGACGCCTACGAGCGTCTGCTGCTGGAAACCATGCGTGGGATCCAGGCGCTGTTCGTGCGCCGCGATGAGGTGGAAGAGGCATGGAAGTGGGTTGACTCCATTACCGAAGCCTGGGCCGCCGACCGCGATGCGCCGAAGCCTTATCAGGCGGGGACCTGGGGACCGGTTGCCTCGGTGGCGATGATCACCCGCGACGGGCGTTCATGGAACGAATTCGAGTAAGCGCTCGTTATCCGAAGTGGTTATTTTACCGGTAACATGATCTGACGCAGAAAGTCGCATAATTTTTAATCTTTTAAGCTCCGGGAGGATTCACCCCCGGAGCTTTTTTTATTACACTGCGGGCAGACATTTTGCCTCTGAGCTGCAGTATTGGTGCCTTTTACATCTTCTGACATCGTAAAAATGCCGCAGCCGGACAGATAAATTTTTAGGAGCCTTTATGAATTCGACAATGTTACGGGTAACAAATCGCATTATCGAACGGTCGCGCGATACCCGTGCTGCCTACCTCGCACGGATTAACCAGGCCAAAACGGATACCGTCCATCGCGCCCAGCTGGCGTGCGGTAATCTGGCCCACGGTTTTGCTGCCTGTCAGTCGGATGATAAAGCCTCGCTGAAGAGCATGCTGCGTAACAATATTGCCATCATCACCTCCTATAACGACATGCTGTCCGCGCATCAGCCCTATGAGGTCTATCCGAATATCATCCGCAAGGCGCTGCATTCGGTGAACGCGGTTGGCCAGGTTGCCGGCGGCGTGCCGGCGATGTGCGACGGGGTCACGCAGGGGCAGGACGGAATGGAGCTCTCGCTGCTGAGCCGCGAAGTGATCGCCATGTCTGCGGCCATCGGCCTGTCGCACAATATGTTCGACGGCGCGCTGTATCTTGGCGTCTGCGACAAAATCGTCCCCGGCCTGACGATGGCCGCGCTCTCCTTTGGCCATCTGCCGTCCGTCTTCATTCCGTCTGGCCCGATGGCCAGCGGTCTGGCGAATAAAGAGAAGGTGCGTATTCGCCAGCTGTACGCTGAAGGTAAGGTCGATCGCATGGCGCTGCTGGAGTCCGAAGCCGCCTCTTATCACGCGCCGGGCACCTGTACGTTCTACGGCACGGCTAACACCAATCAGATGGTGGTGGAGTTTATGGGCATGCAGCTCCCGGGCTCCTCATTCGTGCATCCGGATGCCGAACTGCGCGAAGCGCTGACCGTCGCCGCCGCGCGTCAGGTCACCCGCCTGACCGGCAACGGCAACGAGTGGATGCCGCTGGGCAAAATGTTCGACGAGAAAGTGGTGGTTAACGGCATCGTGGCGCTGCTGGCGACCGGCGGCTCAACAAACCATACGATGCACCTGGTGGCCATGGCTCGCGCCGCGGGCATCATCATCAACTGGGATGACTTCTCCGAACTGTCGGACGTGGTGCCGCTGCTGGCGCGCCTCTATCCGAACGGTCCGGCGGATATCAACCACTTCCAGGCAGCAGGCGGCGTGCCGGTGCTGATCCGCGAACTGCTGAAAGGCGGGCTGCTGCACGAAGATGTCAACACCGTGGCCGGCTTTGGGCTGTCGCATTACACCATGGAGCCATGGCTGAACAACGGCGAGCTGGACTGGCGTGAAGGGGCAAGCGCGCCGCTCGACGACCAGGTTATCGCGACTTTCGACAAGCCGTTCTCTCGCCACGGCGGCACTAAAGTCCTGAGCGGCAACCTTGGCCGTGCGGTAATGAAAACCTCGGCGGTGCCGGTGGAAAACCAGATTATCGAAGCGCCGGCGGTTATTTTTGAGAGCCAGCACGACGTGCTGCCCGCTTTTGAAGCCGGGATGCTGGACAAAGATTGCGTGGTGGTGGTTCGTCATCAGGGACCAAAAGCGAACGGCATGCCAGAATTACATAAACTTATGCCGCCACTTGGTGTATTATTGGACCGCCGTTTCAAAATAGCGCTAGTCACCGATGGGCGACTATCTGGCGCATCAGGCAAAGTTCCGTCAGCCATCCACGTCACGCCTGAAGCCTACGACGGCGGGCTGCTGGCGAAGGTCCGTGATGGCGATATCATTCGCGTCAACGGCCAGACCGGCGAGCTGACGCTGCTGGTGGACGATGCCGAACTGGCCGCGCGGCAGCCGCATATTCCTGACCTGAGCGGTTCGCGAGTCGGGACCGGTCGTGAAATGTTCTCTGCGCTACGTGAGAAGCTCTCCGGAGCCGAACAGGGCGCAACCTGCATCACTTTTTAAGACCATACAATTTGTAGATCTGGCGAGAGAGAAACTCTGATGAAAAACTGGAAAACAACTGCAGAAGCAATCCTCACCTCCGGCCCGGTTGTCCCGGTGATCGTGGTGAAAAAGCTGGAACACGCCGTGCCGATGGCAAAAGCGCTGGTTGCAGGCGGCGTACGCGTACTGGAAGTGACCCTGCGCACCGAATGCGCGCTGGATGCCATCCGCGCTATCGCTAAAGAAGTCCCGGAGGCGATTGTCGGCGCCGGTACCGTAACTAACGCGGCGCAGCTGAAAGAAGTGACCGAGGCGGGAGCGCAGTTTGCGATCAGCCCGGGACTGACCGATTCTCTGCTTAAGGCAGCAACTGAAGAGGGGACGATTCCACTGATCCCGGGTATCAGCACCGTATCCGAGCTGATGCTGGGCATGCAGTACGGCCTGAAAGAGTTTAAATTCTTCCCGGCTGAAGCCAACGGCGGCGTGAAGGCACTGCAGGCGATTGGTGGTCCGTTCGCCCACATTCGTTTCTGCCCGACCGGCGGGATCTCTCCGGCTAACTACCGCGATTACCTGGCGCTGAACAGCGTCCTGTGTATCGGCGGTTCATGGCTGGTACCGGCGGATGCGCTGGAAGCAGGCGATTACGACCGCATCACCACTCTGGCTCGTGAAGCGGTAGAAGGCGCGAAGTAATTTTCGCGCCTCAGTTCTGACCCGGTAAGCGGCAACGCTACCGGGTTTTTTTATCCCTCAATCACCACCGCTGACGCCGCGGCTTTGGCGCGCGCCACCGCCTCATCGACGCTCTCCGCCACCGCCAGCGTGACGCCCAGGCGACGGGAACCGTCAATTTCTGGCTTACCAAACAGGCGCACCTGCAGGCCCGCGCCGACCGCGGCCTGCAGGTTGCCGAAGGTGACGTCGCGGCTGGTGAGCTGCGGCAGGATCACCGCCGAAGCCGCCGGGCCATACTGGCGAATCGCCCCTACCGGCAGACCGAGGAAGGCGCGGACGTGGAGGGCGAACTCCGACAGATCCTGCGAAATAAGCGTGACCATTCCGGTATCGTGCGGACGCGGTGAGACTTCGCTAAAAATCACCTCATCGCCGCACACGAACAGCTCGACGCCGAACAGGCCGTAACCGCCGAGTGCCAGCACCACGTTGCGGGCAATTTCCTGCGCGCGCGCCAGCGCCAGCTCGCTCATCTGCTGGGGTTGCCAGGATTCGCGGTAGTCGCCGTCTTCCTGACGGTGGCCGACCGGGGCGCAGAAGTGTACGCCGTCGACCGCGCTGACGGTGAGCAGGGTGATTTCAAAATCGAAGTTCACGACGCCCTCGACAATAACGCGACCGGCGCCGGCGCGGCCACCCTGCTGGGCGTACTGCCACGCTTCGGCCAGCTGTTCGTGACGGCGGATAAAGCTTTGTCCTTTGCCGGAAGAGCTCATCACCGGCTTGACGATACACGGCAGGCCAATTTCGCTCACCGCGTCGTTAAAGGCGGCTTCACTGTCGGCAAAACGATAGGATGAGGTTGGGAGCAGCAGCTCTTCAGCGGCCAGGCGGCGAATGCCTTCGCGGTTCATGGTCAGCTTTGCGGCCCGCGCGGTGGGAACGACTTTTTGCCCGCACTGCTCCAGTTCGACCAGCGTGTCGGTGGCGATGGCTTCAATTTCCGGCACGATAAAGTCGGGTTTTTCTTGTTCAATTAAGGCGCGCAGGGCATCGCCGTGCAGCATGTTAACGACATGCGAACGGTGCGCAACCTGCATGGCCGGTGCGTCAGGATAGCGATCGACGGCGATGGTCTCAATGCCCAGACGTTGACACTCGATGGCGACTTCTTTACCCAGCTCGCCGGAACCTAACAGCATAACTCGCGTCGCCGCAGGGCGCAGCGCTGTGCCTAATACAGTCATGACTCTCTTCCGCAGTAAAAAAACATGCGCCGCAGTATAAACGAAAACGTTTGCGTCTGTCTTTATGCGCGTGAGTTGAGTCCTGGCCCTAAATTTGATATACTGTATATAAATACAGTATATCAAAGGGGCTGCACAATGGCGGTTGAAATCAAATATGTGGTGATTCGCGAAGGTGAGGAAAAAATGTCTTTTACCAGCAAAAAAGAGGCCGATGCTTACGACAAAATGCTCGATCTTGCCGAGGTCCTTAACGACTGGCTGGTAGACTGCCCGCTAACGCTTGATGAAGCCCAGCGTGACGAGATGGCAATGTGGCTGGCGGAGCGTAAAGACACCTTACATCACATTATGAAGTCCGGAAAACTCCCCGAAGCGGAAGAACACGTCGCCGGGCGAGGGGATAACGAAGAGCAGGCGTCGTCTGACGCCAGCGATGACGCCATCAGCGCCGGTGCGGATGGCGGCATGGACGACGGCGCGGCAGAAAAAGCGGCGGCCAAACCGCGCAAGGTGAAAGCGGCCTGAGCCACCCGGAATTTGCGCATCTTTAGCCATGGATAACATTTCCTGACATCTCGTCGTTTAGGCTGATGACATCGCCTATTGTGCAACGAGGAAATCATGGCTAACTGGCTTAATCAACTTCAGTCTCTGCTGGGTCAGCAGGGTCAATCTTCTTCATCTGACGATCGCTCTGGCGGTAAAAATCTGCTGCTGCCCGGCGCGCTGGGCGGCCTGGCGGGACTGTTGGTTGCCAGTAAATCGTCGCGTAAGCTGCTGGCGAAATACGGCACCAGCGCGCTGTTGGTTGGCGGCGGCGCAGTGGCAGGAAGCGTGCTGTGGAACAAGTATCAGCAGAAGATGCGCGCCTCTTCACCGCAGCCGCAGCCAGCCGGGCAGGTTCCGGCGTCACCTGAGCCTGATGCCCGCAGCGAGCGGCTGATTCAGGCGCTGGTTTTTGCGGCCAAAAGCGACGGACATATTGATGAAAATGAACGGGCGAGCATCGAAGAGCAGCTGCGCGCGGCCAATATCGACGTGCAGGGACGGGTGCTTATCGATCGCGCGCTAACCCAGCCCCTCGATCCGCAGCGCCTGGCGCAGGGCATCAGCAGCGAGCAGGAAGCGCTGGAGGTCTACTATCTGAGCTGTGCGGTGATTGATATTGACCACTTTATGGAGCGCAGCTACCTCAACGCCCTGGGCGAAGCGCTGAAGATCCCTGCGGAGGTGCGCGCTGAGATCGAACAAGATATTCAGGCACAAAAGCAGGCTCTTTCCTCTTAAATCATCACGTTCCGCTTGCATCGCCGGCGACTTTTGCCACCCTTTATATACAAGTCATCTCTTAGCCTGACGTCGTACAGGCCGGAGATGACCCTCTCTCCGGCGTTATCCCACCCGCGGTTGCCCCGCGGCCGGGCGTCACAGCGCCGTGGCCGTTTTCAAACCCTCGGACAGAGCGATTGATGCCGGGAAGATTTCTTGTCTTGCCGTCCGGACGCGCGTCGATTAACGTTGTGCGCATAAATTAAGCCGAAGAAGAACAAAGAGATGCTACCAAAAGCGAAACGGATCCCCCACGCTATGGCCTTACATGGCGATACGCGTATTGATAACTACTTCTGGCTACGTGATGACGACCGCGCGCAGCCGGCGGTTCTGGAGTATCTGCGCGAGGAGAATGCCTACGGCAAAGCGGTGATGGAGACCCAGCGTAGCCTGCAGGACCGGGTGCTGAAGGAGATCATCGATCGCATTCCCCAGCGCGAAGTCTCCGCGCCTTACAGTAAAAATGGCTATCGCTATCGTCAGGTCTATGAGCCGGGCTGCGAATACGCCATTTACCAGCGTCAGTCGGTGCTGAAAGAGGAGTGGGACCCGTGGGAGCTGCTGCTCGATAGCAACCAGCGCGCGGCGAAAAGCGAGTTCTACACCCTCGGCGGGCTGGGGATCTCCCCGGACAACGCGCTGATGGCGCTGGCGGAAGATTACCTCTCCCGGCGGCAGTACAGCCTGCGTTTGTGCAACCTCGCCGACGGCAGCTGGTATCCCGAGGTGCTGGAGAACGTCTCCCCGGAATTCGCCTGGAGCAACGATTCATGCACCCTGTGGTACGTTCGTAAACACCCCACCACGCTGCTGCCGTATCAGGTCTGGAGACATACTGTCGGCACCCCGACGGACGCGGACGTGCTGGTGTACGAGGAGCAGGATGAAACCTTTTACATCAGCGTGCACAAGACCACCTCGCAGCAGTTCGTGGTTATTTACCTTGCCAGCGCGACCACCAGCGAAGTGCGGCTGCTGAATGCTGAAATGCCCGACGCCGAGCCGGTGTGCTTTCTACCGCGGCGCAAAGATCATGAATACAGCCTCGATCACTATCAGCACGCGTTCTACCTGCGCTCAAATCGTGAAGGCAAAAACTTCGGCCTCTACCGCACGCATCAGCGAGACGAGCAGCAGTGGCAGGTTCTGATCCCACCGCGCGATGAGGTGATGCTGGAAGGCTTTACGCTGTTTACCGACTGGCTGGTGGTGGAGGAGCGTCAGCACGGGCTTACCAGCCTGCGGCAGATCAACCGCAAGACCCGCGAAGCGGTGGGGATTGCCTTTGATGACCCGGCCTATGTCACCTGGCTTGCCTATAATCCGGAGCCGGAAACCGCGCGCTTACGCTACGGCTACTCCTCGATGACCACGCCGGATACGCTGTTTGAGCTGGATATGGATACCGGTGAGCGCCGGGTGCTGAAGCAGCAGGAGGTCAAAGGTTTCGATGCCAGCCATTACCGCAGCGAGCATCTGTGGATTCAGGCCCGCGACGGCGTTGAGGTTCCGGTCTCGCTGGTCTACCGACACGAATATTTCCGCCACGGCGCCAGCCCGCTGCTGGTCTACGCCTACGGGTCCTACGGCGCCAGCGAGGATGCGGATTTCAGCGCCAGTCGCCTGAGCCTGCTCGACCGCGGCTTCGTTTTCGCCATCGCCCACGTGCGCGGCGGCGGTGAGCTGGGGCAGCAGTGGTATGAAGACGGCAAGTTTCTTTGCAAGAACAACACCTTCAACGATTACCTCGACGTCTGCGATGCGCTGCTCAAGCAGGGCTACGGCGACCCGCAGCTGTGTTACGGTATGGGCGGCAGCGCCGGTGGGATGCTAATGGGCGTGGCCATCAACCAGCGCCCGGAGCTGTTTCACGGCGTGGTGGCGCAGGTACCCTTTGTTGACGTGCTCACCACTATGCTCGACGAGTCCATTCCGCTAACGACCGGGGAGTTTGAAGAGTGGGGCAACCCGCAGGATGAGACCTATTATCGCTATATGAAGGGCTACAGCCCCTACGATAACGTTATGGCTCAGGCCTATCCGCATATGCTGGTGACCACCGGGCTACACGACTCCCAGGTGCAGTACTGGGAGCCGGCAAAATGGGTCGCGAAGCTGCGTGAGCTGAAGACGAACGATAATCTGCTGCTGCTGTGTACCGATATGGACTCAGGGCACGGCGGGAAATCGGGGCGTTTTAAAAGCTATGAGGGCGTGGCTCTCGAGTACGCGTTTCTGATAGGCCTGGCGCAGGGCACGCTGCCAGGCCAGGCCGACGTCTAGGGCGGGCGCTTAGTCCCCGAGATAGTGCTTGAGGGTTAAGCGCAGCTCGGGGCTCATTCGATCCAGATTGTTGAACAGCCAGCGAAGATAGCCCGGATCGTTTTCCGCCACTTCCGCCACCGGCTTGCCGCGATACTTACCAAAGGTAAAGGTGGTCAACAGCGCCGGACGGCCGGTAATGGTCGCCATATCGTCAGGCGACCAGCCGGAGACGTTGATAATATCAAGCAGCAGCGCGGCGGTGATATAGCAGTCGTACAGCGCGCGGTGGTGATGCAGGCCGGCGGGCGTGGCGACGTTCAGCTTGCGCGACTTATAGAGCCCCATGTTGCTGTATTTAATCCCCGGCCACAGGCGGCGCGCCAGCTTCATGGTGCAAATCCAGTCGCCGTGCATCTCCGGCAACACCCGTCGGTCAAAGCTGGCGTTGTGGGCGACGTACCACGGGCTGCCCAAATAGTGCGGGACAATCTCTTCAATCCACGGCTGGTCGGCGACCATTTCTTCGGTGATGTGATGAATGGCCATCGCCTGCGGGCTGATAGGGCGATCGGGGCGGACCAGATGGCTCATCGGATTGGTTATCTGGCCATCGACAATATCGACAGAGGCGATCTCTACGATGCCGCCCTGCAGTCCGCAGGTTTCTGTATCGATTATGCGTAGCATAGCGCGCTCCTGGTCAAAGGGGTCAGCGTAATAGAATGTGCCGGTCTTGCCAACCCGGGTCTCCCCAGGGGGGCTGAATTATTTTGTTTTGGGCTCATAGGGCAGGCGCGAGAGTGAAACGGATGCCAGTCGATGGGCGATTAGGCGTTCGCGGAACCAGTCCCGGAGATGAGCAGGCTGCTCTCTTTCGACCAAATCGGCGACCACCGGCATATTATAACGTTCTTTAAAGGCGACGCCGGCCGCCGCAAGATCGACGTTGACCTTGTCCATCTCGTCCTGCGAGATTTTTGCCAGATTATTTTCCATTGGGTTTCTCCTGGATGATGCCGAAAGCTGGCCGAGCATAATCTAAGACTGATACGCATGGCTCGACTACGCCATTATACAGGGTTATTCTCTGTGCTACATACATAACGAAAAGGAATGACGATTATGCGTATTCTCGCCGCAAGCGCGCTGCGCGCTGCCGCTCTTCTCGCCGGTTTCCTGGCCAGCGCCGGCGCTTTCGCCCACGCGCATCTGCAGCAGCAAACTCCCGCCGCGAACTCGACGGTGAACGCCTCGCCGCAGGCGCTAACGCTGAACTTTTCCGAGGGCATCGAAACCCGCTTCAGCGGCGTGACGCTTAGCGGCCCTCAGCAAAACGCGGTAGCGACCGGCAAGCTGGCGCTTAGTAATGATAATAAAGCGCAGCTGGTGGTCCCGCTGGCGCAGCCCTTAACGCCGGGTGACTATACCGTTGACTGGCACGTGGTCTCCGTCGACGGTCATAAGACCAAAGGGCAGTACCACTTTACCGTTAAATAAACGATGCTCGCGTCACTCTATATCACCCTACGGTTTGTCCACTTCGGCTCGCTGATGGTGGCCTTCGGCTGCGTGCTGTACGGCGCGTGGTGGGCGCCATCGCCGCTGCGTCGCCTGCTGATGCAGCGATTTTATCCGCTGCTGCGCCATCTGCTGTTGATTAGCGCGCTTTCAGCGCTGCTGATGCTAATGGTGCAGGGCGGCCTGATGGGGGAAGGCTGGCCCGATGTCTGGCAGCCCGCTATCTGGCAGGCCGTCGCCGGCACGCGATTTGGCAGCGTCTGGGTGTGGCAAATTCTGCTGGCTTGGGTGACGCTTATCGTCGTCTGGCTTAAGCCGCACCACCCGGCACGACTGCTGCTGGTGCTGCTTTGCGCGCAGCTGCTTTTACTGGCGGGCGTGGGCCATGCGGCGATGAGCGAAGGCGGGCTGGGGGCGCTGCAGCGCACCAATCATGCCGTGCATCTGTTCTGCGTCGCCGGCTGGTTTGGCGGGCTGCTGCCGTTTATCTACTGCCTGCGTCTGCTGCAGGGGCGCTGGCGGCAGGCGGCAATTAGCGCCATGATGCGCTTTTCGCGCTACGGGCATTTGGCGGTGGCCGGCACCATTGCCAGCGGCATGGTGAATACGCTGCTGATCCAGGGCGGATTTTTCAGCGCTTCGCCGTGGGGCAGAATGCTGTTGATCAAATGTGCTCTGGTCGCGGGGATGGTGGCAATCGCGCTGGTGAACCGGTATGTTCTGGTACCTCGAATGTCGCTGAACGACGCGCGGGCAGAGCGGCTCATTTTGCGTACCACGCAGGTGGAGATGGCGCTGGGGGCGCTGGCGCTGCTGGCCGTCAGCCTGTTTGCTACCTGGGAACCTTATTGAATTAACTGGTTAAATCATGAAAAAAATTGTTCTGACACTGATGTTACTGGCAAGCTCCGGCGCCGCGCTTGCGGCCCCGCAGGTTATCACCGTTAGCCGCTTTGAAGTTGGTAAGGATAGCTGGGCATTTAACCGTGAAGAGGTGATGCTGACCTGTCGCCCGGGAAATGCGCTGTTCGCCATCAATCCCAGCACGCTGGTGCAGTATCCATTAAATGATATTGCTATTGAGCAGGTTAAGGCCGGTAAAACCAGCGGTCAGCCGATTTCTGTGATCCAGGTCGATGACCCCCAGCATCCGGGGCAAAAAATGAGCCTGGTACCCTTTATCGAGCGAGCGCAAAAACTTTGCTGATTTTTGGAACTATCTGACTGTATTAAAATGAAAAAACCGCCGTATTCCTGCGATAGGAGCGGCGGTTTTTTTATGCGTTTCCGCGATTTTACCAAGAATTATTGGCCCACTTCTGTTGCGGACTGGAAAACCTGACGCGGTAAACTATTCTTATAAGGCAAGGCGACTTAGCCTGCATTAATGCCAACTTTTAGCGCACGGCTCTCTCCCAGGAGCCATTTCCCTGGACCGAATACAGGAATCGTGTTCGGTCTCTTTTTATCTATATCTTTCAAAAGCTTATCCAGAAAGGCCCAAGACGATCCCTCATTTCTCGACGCGACCTTTTCCCCTTATACCACAACAAAAAACGCATTCACATTTCCTTTACAGAAAAACAGCGTGCTGGATATGTTTTCCATCCCTTGCGTCGAGGAAGCGGTAGAGGAGATGGGGACCGCGGGTATAGTGAAAAGGCTCCCATTCCCCATGTCTTATCGAGGTTCACTGCTCGATAGCGGAAGTGGGTGGGCATAAATATTTGTAAGATAAATGGAGTAAGACGCTGTCAACACGACCAGAGGGCTATTTATAGTTACTTTTATACCTCGAAAAAACGCACAGCTGGCGTGTGTAAATAAACAAAAGGGGATTATTCAGGCGCGACTAAAGAGGGATATAGTCGTGTCTCCAGATAACTGAGGAGGGACCAGATTTCGCCGCTGAAAATAAACCACAGGGAGGCCGTCAAAATAATCAGGACGATAGCCAACAGCACTGCTTCTGCTTTACTCATAACTTCAATGGCTACCTGAACGGAAACGGAGAAGTGATGATAGTAACGAAACCGCAGGATAAGATGCAAACGCCGTTGCGAAAACGGCGTTTATTTACACCTGAATGAACACCACCTCCTATGGAGGTGGTCAGCAAAAAGTTGGCTCTGCCAGTAATGCTACTCATGGGAAAATCCGAATCTGTTATCCCCATAACTGATAAGGATTTAACCATGAGTAGATTC
>NZ_CACSIS010000026.1:0-89650 GCF_902705905.1 Klebsiella sp. 18074
AGTTCGCAATTAGGGAACTGCTCAGGCGGATTGCTCAGGACTTCGAGCATTTTCTCGATGGTTGAGATTTTTTCTTCCAGTTCCATGATCAGTCCCTCGCCCATGATGGGATTTCAGTCTGCCCGTAGTCCTTCGCTGCAAAGTTTTCCGGCTGGCGCCCATTAGCAATCTTGCGTGGCGTCCGTGAAGACGCCTGCTTGTTCTGGTAGCTCAGTTTTTGGCTGGCGGTAATAAACCAGTTTTTCGGCTTTTCATGGCTGAATTCGATATCCAGCTTTTGCAGTTCGTACTGCAGGTCAATCAGCGGGTACAGGGCTAACCACGCCTGGTAGTCTTTGTGATTCAGGCGAACCACAGAACCTTCGAATGCGTATCGACTAGCCATCTGATGAACAGTTGCCTGCTCAGCCCCTTGGTCACCTTCGCAAGTCGCGGAAGGGGCTTGGGTGTTATCCAAGGAATCAGGATCAGGGTTAAGGGAATCAGGAATCAGGTTAAAGGAATCAGCAGGATTTAAATTGTTCTCCACTGATTCTTGCACCGTGCTTGCACTATGCTTTTCTGGTGCTCCTTTATTTTCAATGACTTCAGCTATTCCTGAATCCTTCTTGTCTTCCTCACTATCTTCCTTGCACTGTTCTTGTCCGGTGCTTCTATCGTTTTCAACTGGTTTTGGTATCTCACTAGCAGCTTCTTTGCAGTGTGGGTTCTGGTGCTTTTTCCAGTTAGAAATCTGAATGTATGAGTCCCCATTAACCTGATAGCGGTTAATGAATTTGTGCTGATGGAGTTGTTGCAGAAGAACGTCGCAATCAGCATCGTCAAAAGGGAGCACCATCACTTTTATCTTTTTTGGACGGTCATCCAGACGCCCTTCTTTGTCAGCAATAGTCCAGAGACCAGCAAACAGAATTCGAGCCAGAGGCTGACATTCTGCAAGCTCATCATTTGTGAAAAAGCCGGGCTTGATGTTTCGGGATCTGGCCATTTAAAACTCCAATGGTTTTTGAGGACCATACGCACCAGCCGCATTGCAGGCTTTAATGTGCGCACTTCTTTGTTGCTCAAATTCTGTAAGCATCGGTATTGCTCTGCCGTCCATGAAAACGATGGAGCACCCAAGGCGTTGGAAGTGATCAATGTAGGATTTTGCAATCTCGACCAGGCGCTTAGTCGCTGCGAACTTGCAGCCAAAAACGTGGAGGTCCAGGTCATCAAGCATCTCTTCCAGAGAGAACCTTTTTTCGGTTTCGAAGCAGACGACATTGAACCGGTCAGCAAGCTCTTCAGCTGACGATGTTCTACGGACTAACCCTGCAGCGCTGAACGCTTCTTCAACGTCTTCTCCAGAGCACTGGAAAAACTCTCTGCTCTGATTGATTCTGAAGTCAGACAGGTACTCATGAATGTCCTGCTCGTCCTGCTTTGGATTTTCTGAGAAATAGGCCTCGCTCACCTCAAACGGCGCCGGTATACCTGTTCCCTGAGATATCTGATTAGCCCGGAATTCAGGTTCATTTGTTGTCATCCCGATCTTGTAGATGCCTGGCATGTATGGGTTTGTCAGAACATAAACCCAGCCTTCACTACGAACCCCATCAGGGATATCGAGATGTGTCTGCACCTCTTTCTCCATTGATAACGGCAAAAACAATGTGTGAATCGTGTTGGGTTCTGCCATAATTACTCCTGTGAATTGATCCAGTTAATTCGCCTGAAAGCCGTTGGTGTGTCAGCACTGCGGCTTTCGTCTTTTCTACCCTTCATTAGTCCCATCCCAGCGGGCCAGGCCGCTTACGCTCAGCCCGTAATCCGATATCCGCCAGCGTCTCTACTGACTGCAGGTAATGCCGGGAAACAACTACCGCCTCAGGCGGGACAACCTGCAGACCCAAAACTGACAACTCTTTTGCTATGTCAGCGAAATGCCCTTCTCCTTTCCTGCGGCTGACTGTGGATTCACTGATACACAGCAGCTCTGCGTAAACCTTCTGCCCGATTGAAGAAAGGCGGTTGAGTAGAACCCCTTCCAGCTCAATCGGGTTGAGGATCGGCGGTTCTAACTTGCGAGCTATTGCACTTTCCATTTGTGATAGTTCCTCTGGTGTTGTTTGGAATAGCCGCCTTTTAGACGGCTTTTGGTTTGCTAACTTCCAAGATCTGATCGGCGGTGTACTGACCTTCAGAGGCGCTTGCTATCTTTTCCGCATACTTCGTCTCGCCTGTGTAGTCAGTTCTTGGAAGGCTGCCGCTACCGATCCATTTGTAAATGGCTCTCGGGGTGCGGCCACAAGCTTTAGCGACAACTGGTACGCGGATTTTCTTGATGATTTCGCTGAGGCTGGATGCTGCCATTTTTAATCCTCGAAAATGAACTGTAGGTACATATTATGTCGGAACTGATAGTTCACGCAAGTGGTATTATGATTGAACCCATGGTTCAGGAAGAAAAAGCGCGAAAAGAATTCTCCAAGAGGCTTGCGCTAGCCTGCGATAAAGCCGGTTTGCAGTCACATGGTCGTCAAGCTGATATAGCGAAGAGGATGAAATTGACACCGAAAGCGGTCAGCAAATGGTTTAACGGAGAGTCAATACCGAGACGTGGGACGCTGCAGGAATTGGCAGCGCTCATTGGCACGTCTTCATCCTTCCTCCTTGGTGACAGCCCATCTGATGGCATAGAGGCAGGCCACTTATCACAATCACCCGACAGCTTTAAAATCGATGTTCTAGATATTGCAATGAGTGCCGGCCCTGGGGTGGTCAATAGGGAGTTCGTTGAAGTGCTTCGCTCTGTGGAGTACGCCCCTGAAGATGCTCGCGCTATGTTCGATGGACGCAAGTCGGAAAACATCCGCATCATCAACGTTCGCGGCGACAGCATGTCGGGAACGATTGAGCCAGGAGATCTGCTGTTTGTCGACATCAGCATTAAGAGCTTCGATGGGGACGGTATTTACGCATTCCTGTACGATGAGACCGCGCATGTTAAGCGGCTTCAAAAGATGAAAGACAAGCTGCTGGTTATCTCAGACAACAAGAGCTACGCAGCATGGGACCCGATCGAGAAAGACGAAATGAACCGAGTTTTCGTGTTTGGGAAGATAATAGGAAGCATGCCGCAGACCTACCGCAAGCACGGATAGCCAATCTTTAATTCTCTAAAACGCCGGCTCTTCTCAAACGCCGGCGCCCTCCAAATAGATATTAATAAAAACTAAATATACTTAATGTTCATAGCGTTAAGTCTTAGTGAACTTTCAATTCAATTAAAATGTACTTTTGGTACTTTACAATGATGAACCATTAGTACATTATCAACTCATCCAAACAACACCGGCAACGCCGGGAAGTCGTAACAACGTTCCGTTAGCCGCGATAAGGCTTGAGGGTGAGATGAATACTTCAGATCTTCAGAAAATTTTAGACGAGCATAAGGTATGGGTTGAGTCCTTCCGCCTGCGCGGCGATCGTGCCGACCTGCGCGGTGCCAACCTGCGCGGTGCCAACCTGAGCGGTGCCAACCTGAGCAGTGCCAACCTGAGCAGTGCCAACCTGCGCGGTGCCAACCTGAGCGGTGCCAACCTGAGCGATGCCAACCTGAGCAGTGCCAACCTGCGCGGTGCCGACCTGCGCGGTGCCAACCTGTGCGGTGCCAACCTGAGCGGTGCCAACCTGAGCAGTGCCAACCTGCGCGGTGCCAACCTGAGCGGTGCCAACCTGAGCGATGCCAACCTGAGCAGTGCCAACCTGCGCGGTGCCAACCTGAGCGATGCCAACCTGAGCAGTGCCAACCTGCGCGGTGCCGACCTGAGCGGTGCCGACCTGTGCGGTGCCAACCTGAGCGGTGCCAACCTGAGCAGTGCCAACCTGCGCGGTGCCAACCTGAGCGGTGCCAACCTGAGCGATGCCAACCTGAGCAGTGCCAACCTGCGCGGTGCCGACCTGAGCGGTGCCGACCTGTGCGGTGCCAACCTGCCAGATCTCACCTTCATCATTATGGGCATGGAATACCCCATCACGATTACGAATGGAGAATATATCCGCGCCGGATGCCAGAACCACAAAATCGAAGACTGGCGCCAGTTTTCTAAACGAGACATTGCCGAAATGGACGGCCGCCGCGCGCTGAAGTTCTACCCTCGCCTGCTGGATGTTATCGACTTCTACATCAGCAAGGGTTCCCGTCCTGAATGGCTTAATGAGCCAGAATCTGCGGAGTGCGAAGAATGATCCGTGAAGAAGATAAATCCGAGTGGTTTAAGTTCCTGGCAAACGCGTTCGCAATCGTGGCCGGCGTTCTGGTGGTAAGTGCGTTATGTCTGCTTCCTGGCGGTGTCGCATGAGCAGAAACGGCATTCGTTCACTGACAATCGTCCTCCTGCTGATGATTCCGGTATGGGTGGCGGCATTCAAGTTTGTTGCGTCTCTATGGGAGGTATTTCATGGCTAAGCCAATTCCAAACAACGGTCGTGCAGTGATGATGCGCAACGCTAAAACTGGCGCCACCTGGAAGGTTTCTCGCGACTACCTGAACGAAACCTTCTGGTTCGAACCGCAGGGAAACTTACGGCATATCCGCCAGTGCTTTGAAGCGCGTGAGCTGCTGCCAAACCTGGTGCCGGCCGGAACGCACTAACCGGAACGCAAATTTAATTAAGCCATTAGGCAGCCAATACGGTGCCGGGATTTTCACAACCTTTTGGAGGGTTAAACCATGCAACCATTACCACGCTTAACCGCCGATCGTCTCGCCTCTTTACCTGCTGGCACCCGACTGAAACTCGGCGGCCACATCGTGAAACTGGTAGGTCGCGGGTCATTTACCAACTCAGCTGGCATCGCTCAGACCATGGTCGACTATGTCGATTCTCGCGGTGTGCAGGGCAGCTTTGAGGAAAAGATTTTCCTCTCTACTGCCACCGAACACCTCAACGCGGTTCAGTGCGAGCTCTGCTTCGCCCTGCGCCATCCGAAAGACTGCGTTGTCCGCTCCATCACTAATTACATGACCACCCGGCAGGCTCATTTCTGCGACGACAGCGGGTGTGCTGAGAAATATTTCATCAAACACCCCGGGCGCCAGAAAGCTGGACGGAGAACGAAATGGTAAGCCAACAAAACGGAATGCTGGCGCTGGCATGGGTGATCGTCGCCTTTGGCCTGCAGCCTGAAGACCTCGAAAGCGCCGCTAACCAGCTGGCTGAATTTGATGCAATTAACGACGCACACACGGAGATGAAAAATGTTGCGAGTCATTGATACCGAAACGACCAGCTTGGAAGGTAGCGTTCTGGAGATTGCCAGCGTGGATATCGTCGACGGCACTATCTGCAACCCAATGAGCGACTTTGTCCGCCCATTAGAGGCGATCAGCTTCGAAGCGATGGCGATACATCACATCACTGAAGATATGGTCGCTGACGCCCCACTGATTAACGAAGTGATTGGACGTTACCTGGGCGCTGATGCGTATGTTGCTCACAACGCAAAATTCGATAAGTCAAAGCTTCCCCAGATAGACGCTCCCTGGATTTGCACCCTGAAGCTGGCTCGCACCCAGTACCCGGAATTTGAGAGTCACGGTAACCAGTACATGCGTTACCGCCTGGGTTTGAAGCCTTATCTGCCAGAAGGCCTGTACGCGCATCGGGCGCTATACGACTGCTACGTAACCGCCGAGCTCCTGCTGTACATGGGCCGCCTGGCTAAGTGGACGATGGGAGAAATGCGCACCATCGCAAATAGCCCTTCGCTGATGAAGGCGATCCGATTCGGTAAGCACAAAGGCCTGTCCTTTGAAGAGATAGCAAAAGTCGATCCGGGTTATCTCCGCTGGCTGTCCAGTAACAGTGACGATGAAGACATTCTGTTCACCATCAAACACTGGTTGAAAGGAGCCTGATATGGGAACGCCTGTGCTCATTCTTGGCGATAGCGGCTCCGGCAAGTCGTACAGCCTGCGCAACTTCACGCCTGACGAAGTGATCCTGCTGCAATGCATTCCGAAGATGCTTCCGTACCGCGCCACTGGCTGGAAGCTGAACGGTAAAGAGTTACCGGATGGCTCTGTGCAGCGCGGAAACATCATCCGTTTTGATGCCTGGGATGCGGTACTGGATTCCATAAACCGCATGGTTCTTTCGAAGAATCGCCGGGTTCTGGTTATAGACGATTTTCAGGTCGTTATGCAGCACGAAAACATGATGCGCGCATACCAGACCGGATATCAGAAATATACCGAAATGGCCGATCACGTCTGGCAAATCATCATGGCGGCCACCCGGCTTCCGGATGACTTCCGGGTTTACTTCCTGGCTCATACCGAAGAGTCGGAAGGGAAAATCAGGATGAAGACCACCGGCAAGATGCTGAACGAAAAGCTTACGCCGGAGGGCTATTTTTCCATCGTCCTGCGAGCCATCAAGAAAGACGGGAAGCATGTTTTTTTGATTAAGGGTGACGACAACGACACCGCCAAAGCGCCGCCGGACCTGTTTCCGGGGCTAACAGAAATGGATAACGACCTGAAAGCCGTTGACGTCGCTATCACCGAATTTATGACCGAATTATAAGGATCACCACCATGAGCCAACCAATGTCTTTTGTATGGAACACCGAAGCAGCATCTATGGCTAAGAAAGCTGGCAGCACTGGCGGCATCAGCGAAACCGGCGCATATGAGGGTGTAATCGCCTCTGCAATTTACACCTTCGGAAAAGATGGTAGCCAGTCCCAGGCGCTTGAGCTGAGCCTTGATAGTAACGGAGCAAAAGCGAACTACCTTCGCATCAACTTTATCGGGAAAGATGGTCAGCAGACCTTCGGCATGGGCTTAATTTCGGCCATCCTCTGGGCTGCGCAAGTAAAGAACGCTCAACCTGAACAGATCCAGACTACTGAAGGCACTGAGTGGCATTGCCCTGCCCTGGAAGGTAAGAAAGTTGGCCTCTTCCTGCAGAAAGTCCTCTACTCCAAAGGTGACGGATCTGATGGCTATAAATTCGAGGTTCGCCATGTGTTCCAGCCAGGTACGCGTCGCACTTATGCAGAGCATAGCGAAAACGAGCCGGCAACAGCTATCAGTGCCCTTGAGCAGTCGATGAAAGACAAAGATGAGCGCGCTCCGGGCAACACGCAGTTCTCTGGCGGAGCGCGTCCGCAGGCAGGCGCAAACCCCTATACGCAAAACCCTAACTCAGTTCCAACCTCCAGACTTCAACAGGCTGCCAATCAGCATGCTCAGAACCGTCAAAACCCGCCTGATTTTGACGACGATATCCCGTTCTAGAGTTGGCAGGTGAGCATGAAACACGCTCAGGACGATATCAGGGTTGGCGCGGTGCGCCTTCCCTACCTGAAAGAAAAGAAAGGCTGGCTGACTCCGTGGGGCGATGTGGTTAGTAACCCGCTAAAAGCTCAGCGACTGGCTGAAGAGCTGGACATGAAAAGAGGTGCGCAATGACTGACTACACCGGAAGCAAAACACCTGTTGAGCAACGCAACCTTTGGCAGACGCCGATCCCTCTGTTCGTCGCTCTGGATGCTGAGTTTTGCCTGACACTGGACGCGGCCGCATCATCTGATAATGCGCTGTGCAACCGCTATATCACGGAACAGCAGAACACGCTGACTATCCCGTGGGCTGACTTCCTTGTGGCTCCCGGTTATGCATGGCTTAACCCACCGTACAGCGATATCACGCCCTTTGTTCAGAAGGCTGCAGCAGAATCCAAAAACCAGATCGGCACTGTGATGTTAGTTCCGGCTGATACGTCTGTCGGCTGGTTCCGGGAGGCTATTGCGACGGCCAGCGAAGTGCGATTCATCGTCGGCGGTCGCCTGGCTTTCATCAATCCGGTATCCGGGAAGCCTGTCAGCGGAAACAACAAAGGGTCAATGCTGATTATCTGGCATCCCTACCCGCGCACTCACTGCCAATTCACTACCGTTGAGCGTGATGCTCTGATGAGTTTCGGTGCCCGATTAATCACTAAGCGGGAGGCAGCATGAAAATTTACATCGCTGGGCCGATGACCGGCTTTCCCGAATTTAACCGCCCTTCCTTTCATGAAGCTGCTGCCGTACTCAAAAGTGACGGACATGTAGTGCTGAACCCCGCGACGCTTCCGGATGGGCTCAGTCAGTTCGAATACATGGATATATGTCTGGCCATGTTGCGATGTGCTCACGCCATCTACCTGCTTCATGGCTGGGAATTGTCTGCAGGCGCGCGAGCCGAACAAGCGCTGGCTGAAAAATTAAACCTTCAGCGGATTTATGAGGAGCCACTCCAATGACGCCAGAAGAGAAAGAAAACATCCTCCGCGCCCAGGCTCGTCGCTGCGCAGAAGAGCTAACCAAAGCGATGAGCGCAAAGCCTAAACCGAAGTGGAACGCTGTATGCCCCCCCATCCTTCGCAAGCACTACGAGAAGGTCCGGCCTATGGGCGTCAGTTTAGTCAAATTTGTCAGTGTTATTGGTCGGCTTAGCGGCCGCTATGGAGTGGAATCATGAAAGAACGCGGAATGATTTTTAACGGGGAGATGGTGCGGGCGCTGCTGGATGGTCGGAAGACGCAGACGCGCCGCCCCATCAAATGGAGGCAGACTCGTGCTACTGAAATCGCTGAGCGTGAAGACGGTAGTAAATGGCCCTGGAGCGAAGATGCAGAGAACGTATGCGATTACTGGCATCCGTGCCCGTTCGGCGCTGTCGGCGACCGTATCTGGGTGCGCGAGACGTTTCAGGGGCCGCTATTCGATTTCGACCTGATGGATATCTATTGCAAAGACTCAACTCCTTTTGAGACGCCAGAGTTTTGTGTTTACAAGGCTGACGGCGTGCCTGCGCCCGAGTTTTACGATGCCGATGATGAACTGCATTGCCGCTGGCGCCCATCAATCCATATGCCGCGCTGGGCCAGCCGCATCACGCTGGAAATCACCGATGTGCGCGTGGAGCGACTGAAGAGTATCAGTGACGTCGATGCGATACGCGAAGGGTGCAGTACCGCCGACATGAAGAGTGGCGATTGCGCAGCTGATGTGTTCGCGCGCCTGTGGGCATCAATCTACGGCTCAGATAGTTGGAATGCCAATCCCTGGGTTTGGGTCATTTCGTTTAAGCGCATTGAAGGCGGTGCAGCATGAACAGAGCCTCTCCCGTTGATTTAAGGAAATGCCTTGAAGCCGCAAATGGCCTCGCTCATATCGGTATCCGTTTTGTGCCGATCCCAGTTGCGACAGAGGAAGAGTTCCAGTCTCTGTCTGCCGAGCTTTCACGAAAACTTGAGCAGATGGCGATTGAAGCTGAAAAGAGTGAAGGCGGTCCAGCATGAGCGCAGAGATTATCGATCAGGCCAACGAACTCGAAGAGCTGCAGCGTGAAGCCGCCATAGCGAAGTATCGTATCGACCATAACGCAGTTTCGGCTATTCATTGTGTGGATTGCGGGGAAGGAATACCAGAAAGGCGCCGGGAGGCAGTGGCGGGATGTCAGCGCTGCGCCTCCTGCCAGGAAGAGGCTGAAGAACGCGGAAAGCATCGGAGGTGACAGGTGTTCAAGCTTATTCAGCGCGGCCAGATATTCGCAGATAGCCACGGATGGCCGGTGCTAATCCACAGTTGCGACAGCCAGACGGTGCGCTACTGGCGTCAGGGTCGGATCAACACGGCAAGCATTGACAGATTTAATACCGACTTCGAACCGCTCTCACCCGAAGAGGCGCACCAGATACGCGCCGAACTGGAGCAGAGTGAGCATATTAAAAAGCTGCGCGCCCAGCGCGCGGCCTGATTCAGGAGAGCTTATGAGCGACGTAATTCAACTGGTACCTAACAAGTGGGTTACAGAAAAAAAACTCACAGAAATTACCGGTCTTCGTTCTGGGACAATTGAAAGAGCCAGAAAGAACTCCTGGTTCGTTGGCCGAGAATATATGCATGTATCACCTGATGGTGATCCAAACCCGAACAGCCAATGTATGTATAACCTGGAAGCGATAAATCAGTGGATAGAGCGCCAGTCGTCGAAACAGCCAGGTGCTCATTCATGCTGAAAGCGATATTCTTAACATGCTCTTGGGCGCTAGGGAGGAAGAATGGCCAAATCGTCATATCCAACTGGCGTTGAGAACCATGGCGGATCGCTTCGTATATGGTTCATTTATCAAGGTGTCAGGGTCAGGGAAAACCTTGGCGTTCCTGATACACCAAAAAACAGAAAGACGGCAGGTGAGCTAAGAAGTTCAGTTTGTTTCGCAATCAAAATGGGTAACTTCAACTATGCCAGTCAGTTTCCCGAATCTCTTAACCTGAAAAAATTTGGGGTTGAGAAAAAGGAAATAACAGTAAAGGAAATAGCTGAGAAATGGCTTGAACTCAAACGGATTGAGATGAGCAGCAACGGATTTGTTGGTTATGAGTCCATTGTAAAAAACATGGTGCCAAGGATCGGCGCTGACAGGTTCATTTCCTCAGTTAACAGGGAGGATTTGCTGCTGATAAGAAAGGAACTTCTGACCGGGTGGAAGGTGCCTAAAAAAGGGCATAAACCATCAAAAGGAAGAACGGTACCCACCGTTAACAACTACATGACCACTATTTCAGGAATGTTCAGTTTTGCTGTAGCGAGTGGGTACACGGCAGAAAACCCGTTTAACGGTATATCAGCTTTGACAAGAAGTCGCCCAGACCCCGATCCTCTTTCGAGAGATGAGTTTCTTCGACTGCTTGATAGCTGCAAGCATACGCAGATCAGGAACATCTGGGCCCTTGCAGTATACACCGGCATTCGGCATGGGGAGTTGGTTTCACTTGCCTGGGAGGATATCGACCTGAAAGCGGGAACGATGATGATCAGGAGGAACTTTACCCCTACAAATGAATTTACCATGCCAAAAACTAAGGCTGGAACGAACAGAGTTGTTTTCCTGATTGAACCTGCAATAGAAGCACTCCGCAGTCAGGCAGAGATGACAAGGTTTGGTAAACAGCATGAAGTAGAAGTAAACCTACGGGAGTACGGGCGAAGGGAAAAGCACGAATGTACGTTTGTGTTTGATCCACGACTAACAGGGCGAAACTACCTTGCAGGGGACCATTATGCAGTCGGGTCGATAAAGAAAATTTGGGATGCTCATATAAAGCGGGCCGGTCTGAGACACCGAAACGCCTATCAAACGAGACATACTTACGCTTGCTGGTCTCTTTCAGCTGGCGCAAACCCGAACTTTATTGCCACACAAATGGGCCATGCCGATGCACAGATGGTTTATAAGGTTTACGGGAAATGGATGGCAGAGAAAAACACGGAACAGGTAGCGCTTTTGAACCAAAAACTATCTTATTTTGCCCCACCCCTGCCCCATGACATTGCATTGAATGATTAATATATAGATATATCATTATGTTACATGTGACCATGCTACATATTGATAACACAGGAGGCACAAAATGCGCTCGACCCGATGCAAAGCTTGTGGTGTGATCCGTGTTCAATATATTAAACTAGGCCTCGCAAATGACCGTCAGCGTCGCCATCGGCCTTCACTGCGGGACAGAGTCGGGGAATAAAGCTATACTCCGCCTCCTTTTTTCTGCTCAGGTTTTGATGGATACGCTCCAGTGAGAGGATGCTACTGCGCACCATGACACAATTCACTGCTCCTGTACTGCACTCGCTGCTTGATACGGATGCCTATAAACTGCACATGCAGCAGGCCGTGTTCCACCGCTATAACGAGGTACACGTTGCGGCGGAGTTCCGCTGCCGCGGGGATGATTTACTCGGCATCTATGCCGACGCGATTCGCGAACAGGTTGAGGCTATGCGCGACCTGAAGCTGCAGGACGATGAGTATCACTGGCTGTCGACCCTGCCGTTCTTTTCCGAGGATTACCTCGACTGGCTGCGCGACTTCCGCTACGACCCGCGACAGGTCACCGTCAGCAACGACAACGGCAAGCTGAACATTCGTCTATCCGGCCCCTGGCGCGAAGTCATTATGTGGGAAGTCCCGCTGCTGGCGGTGATCAGCGAGCTGGTTCATCACTACCGTTCGCCGGAAATCGGCGTTGAGCTGGCGCTGGAGACCCTCGAGCGCAAGCTGAGCGACTTCAGGGAAATCACCGCCGATATCGATATGAGCCGCTTCCGCCTGATGGACTTCGGTACCCGTCGTCGCTTCTCGCGCGAGGTCCAGCAGGCTATCGTCAAACGCCTGCAGCAGGAGCCGTGGTTTACCGGCACCAGCAACTACGACCTGGCGCGTCGCCTGCATCTTACGCCGATGGGTACCCAGGCCCATGAGTGGTTCCAGGCCCATCAGCAGATCAGCCCAAGCCTTGCCAGCAGCCAGCGCGTGGCCCTTGCCGCCTGGCTGGAAGAGTATCCGGACCAGCTGGGCATTGCCCTGACCGACTGTATTACGATGGATGCCTTCCTGCGTGATTTCGGCCCGGAATTCGCCGAACGCTATCAGGGGCTGCGCCACGACTCCGGAGACCCGGTGGAATGGGGCGAGAAAGCCATTGCCCATTATCAGAAACTGGGTATCGACCCGCTGAGTAAGGTGCTGGTCTTCTCCGATAACCTCGACCTGACGAAAGCCGTCGATCTCTATCGTCACTTCTCATCACGGGTGAATCTCAGCTTTGGCATCGGAACGCGCTTAACCTGCGATATTCCACAGGTTAAGCCGCTCAATATCGTGATAAAGCTGGTGGAGTGCAACGGCAAGCCGGTGGCCAAGCTCTCAGATAGCCCTGGCAAGACCATCTGTCACGATAAGGCATTCGTGCGCGCCCTGCGCGAAGCCTTCGACCTGCCGCCGATCAAAAAGGCCAGTTAATCACCACAAGGAGCCGTTCTGGCTCCTTGTTCTTTATTTATTTCCGAAAACTCCCTCTCGCGGTGCGAAATCTGCTTGTCTGACGGAAGATGACAGGTAACATAGATATCCCCCATTGCAGGGGGAAACAGATATTTTTATTGGACTACGAATAGAGAGACTATTATGAGCGTTGTGCCTGTAGCCGACGTACTCCAGGGCCGTGTTGCGGTTGACAGCGAAGTCACCGTCCGCGGATGGGTACGTACCCGCCGAGATTCAAAAGCTGGCTTTTCCTTCCTGGCCGTCTATGACGGTTCCTGCTTTGATCCTGTACAGGCCGTCATTAGTAATTCTCTTCCCAATTACAATCAGGAAGTGCTGCGTCTGACGACCGGCTGCTCGGTCATCGTCACCGGTAAAGTCGTGGCATCTCAGGGCCAGGGCCAGAGCTTCGAAATTCAGGCTAGCAGCGTAGAAGTTACCGGCTGGGTCGAAGATCCGGATACCTACCCGATGGCGGCCAAGCGCCACAGCATCGAGTATCTGCGCGAAGTCGCCCACCTGCGTCCGCGTACCAACCTGATTGGCGCGGTTGCCCGCGTGCGTCATACCCTGGCGCAGGCGCTGCATCGTTTCTTTGACGAGCAGGGCTTCTTCTGGGTTTCTACTCCGCTGATCACCGCCTCTGATACCGAAGGCGCAGGCGAAATGTTCCGCGTCTCGACGCTGGATCTGGAAAACCTGCCGCGTAACGACCAGGGCAAAGTAGATTTCGATAAGGATTTCTTCGGCAAAGAGTCGTTCCTTACCGTTTCAGGCCAGCTGAACGGTGAAACCTACGCCTGCGCGCTGTCGAAAATCTACACCTTCGGCCCGACCTTCCGTGCGGAAAACTCCAACACCAGCCGCCATCTGGCGGAGTTCTGGATGCTGGAGCCGGAAGTGGCCTTCGCCAGCCTGAACGATGTGGCGGGCCTGGCGGAAGCAATGCTGAAGTACGTCTTCAAGGCCGTACTGGAAGAGCGCGCGGACGACATGAAATTCTTCGCCGAGCGCGTGGATAAAGATGCGGTCGACCGCCTCGAGCGTTTCGTCTCTGCCGATTTCGCCCAGGTCGATTATACCGACGCGGTCACGATCCTCGAAAACTGCGGCAAGCAGTTCGAAAACCCGGTGTACTGGGGCGTCGACCTCTCTTCCGAGCACGAGCGCTACCTGGCAGAAGAGCACTTCAAAGCGCCGGTGGTGGTAAAAAACTATCCGAAAGACATTAAGGCGTTCTACATGCGCCTTAACGAAGACGGCAAAACCGTCGCCGCAATGGACGTTCTGGCACCGGGGATCGGTGAAATTATCGGTGGTTCACAGCGTGAAGAGCGCCTGGACGTGCTTGACGCACGTATGGCGGAAATGGGTCTTAATAAAGAAGACTACTGGTGGTATCGCGACCTGCGTCGCTACGGCACCGTTCCGCACTCCGGCTTCGGCCTGGGCTTTGAGCGTCTGATTGCCTACGTCACCGGCGTTCAGAACGTTCGCGACGTGATTGCGTTCCCGCGTACTCCGCGCAGCGCGACATTCTGATTTTTATTCCCGCTTTGCAAAAAGGGTCAGCGTAAGCTGGCCCTTTTTTATGTCAGTTATTGTTAACAAATATCTAGAAATTTAAACATCAACCCTTTCACGTCACATTTATGTTACTCACTATTTCGAGATCCTCCGAAACAAGAAAGCGCACCTTATGTTCATTCTTCGGTGAAATGCCTGATTATTTTGCTCATTTTTTAACCACCCACCGCACAACATGCAAAGACAAATGCTGAGTGAAAAAAAAGCGAAATCCAGCCATAAAATGCACAAATCGCCACTTATCTAAATTAATCATAATTAATTCATATAGATATATAAGACGTGGTGATTTTGCGCACAAAGTGGAACGGAATTTTGATTGAGTTCACAAAGTTCCCAAAAATTCACACTTTGTTACACACGCTTTCTTATTGTTACCAATATGCGACATTGGTAGCATTTTCAGGGTAGCGAAACGCTGGCTCGGATGGAAAGATGCCTTCAGACACCAAACTATCATCAATGGTTCTGTAAATTTTCATTGACAGAATGTATTGGCGGCAGTGGCAAGTGTTCATATAAAAATACTAATGAGGGTAATAAATAATGATGAAGCGCAATATTCTGGCAGTGGTAATCCCTGCTCTGCTGGTAGCCGGTGCAGCGAATGCTGCAGAAATCTATAACAAAAACGGCAACAAACTGGACTTTTACGGGAAAATGGTTGGCGAGCACATTTGGACGACAAATGGCGACACCAACAGCTCCGACACCACCTATGCACGTATCGGCCTGAAGGGTGAAACCCAGATCAACGATCAGCTGACCGGTTACGGCCAGTGGGAATACAACATGGATGCGTCCAACGTTGAAGGTTCCCAGGGGACTAAAACCCGTCTGGCATTCGCAGGCCTGAAGGCTGGTGAATACGGTTCATTCGACTACGGCCGTAACTACGGTGCCATCTATGACGTTGAAGCTGCAACCGATATGCTGGTTGAGTGGGGCGGCGACGGCTGGAACTACACCGACAACTTCATGACTGGCCGTACCAACGGCGTTGCTACCTACCGTAACTCTGACTTCTTCGGTCTGGTTGACGGCCTGAGCTTCGCGCTGCAGTACCAGGGTAAAAACGACGCAAGCCGTGCTATCCAGAAACAAAATGGCGACGGCGTCAGCACCTCTGCAACCTACGCATTCGAAAACGGTATTGCGCTGTCTGCAGGCTACGCGAGCTCTAACCGCAGCATCGATCAGAAAGCTGATGGCAACGGTGACAAAGCTGAAGCATGGGCAACCTCCGCTAAGTACGATGCAAACAACGTCTATGCGGCAGTGATGTACTCCCAGACTTACAACATGACTCCGGAAAACCAGGCTAACTACTTCGCTGGCAAAACTCAGAACTTTGAAGCCGTTGCTCAGTACCAGTTCGACTTCGGTCTGCGTCCGTCCGTTGGCTACGTTCAGACCAAAGGCAAAGACCTGCAGGGCCGCGCTGGCTTCTCCGGCGGCGATGCTGACCTGGTTAAATACGTAGAGCTGGGTACCTGGTACTACTTCAACAAGAACATGAACGTCTACGCAGCATACAAATTCAACCTGCTGGACGACAACGAATACACCAAAACTGCTGGCGTAGCCACCGACGACCAGGCTGCAGTGGGTATCGTTTACCAGTTCTAAGTTTTAATCAGTACACCCCTTCGTGATATGCCTAAAAAGCAGGACTTCGGTCCTGCTTTTCTACGTTACTAAGGCAAAGATCGTAACTTTGGAAAACCTTCGCGCTTTTTGTCGCAAACGGTTGGCAATTGGTCATTCTCCCGTTACCCTGATAGCGGAACTCCCTTCAGTAATCACAATGGAACCTCGTCATGTTTGAGAACATTACTGCCGCCCCTGCCGACCCTATTCTGGGCCTGGCCGATCTGTTTCGTGCCGATGACCGTCCTACAAAAATTAACCTCGGGATTGGCGTTTATAAAGATGAAACGGGTAAAACCCCGGTCCTGACCAGCGTGAAGAAGGCAGAGCAATATCTGCTGGAGAATGAGACCACAAAAAATTATCTGGGTATCGACGGTATTCCGGAATTTGGTCAATGCACGCAGGAGCTGCTGTTCGGTAAAGGAAGCGCTATCATCAGCGACAGGCGTGCGCGTACCGCCCAGACCCCTGGCGGTACCGGTGCCCTGCGCGTTGCCGCCGACTTCCTTGCCAAAAATACCGACGTTAAGCGCGTTTGGGTGAGTAATCCGAGCTGGCCGAACCACAAGAGCGTATTCAATTCCGCCGGCCTCGAGGTTAGCGAGTACACCTACTACGATGCGACTAGCCGCACGCTCGACTTTGCCGGCCTGCTGGCAAGCCTCAATGAAGCTCAGGCGGGTGACGTTGTTCTGTTCCACGGCTGCTGCCACAACCCAACCGGTATCGATCCAACGCTGGAGCAGTGGCAACAGCTGGCACAGCTCTCCGTTGACAAGGGCTGGCTGCCGCTGTTCGACTTCGCCTACCAGGGCTTTGCCCGCGGTCTGGAAGAAGATGCCGAAGGCCTGCGCGCCTTTGCCGCGCTGCACAAAGAACTGCTGGTTGCCAGCTCCTACTCGAAGAACTTCGGCCTGTACAATGAGCGCGTTGGCGCCTGTACGCTGGTCGCGAGCGATAGCGACACCGTTGACCGCGCGTTCAGCCAGATGAAGTCAGCGATCCGCGCTAACTACTCCAACCCGCCGGCGCACGGCGCTGCCGTTGTGGCGACGATCCTCAGCAACGATGCGCTGCGCGCTATCTGGGAGCAGGAGCTGACCGACATGCGCCAGCGCATTCAGCGCATGCGCCTGCTGTTCGTCAATACCCTGCAGGAAAAAGGTGCTGACCGCGACTTCTCCTTCATCATTAAGCAAAACGGCATGTTCTCGTTTAGCGGCCTGACCAAAGAGCAGGTTCTGCGCCTGCGCGAAGAGTTCGCTATTTACGCCGTGGCATCCGGGCGTATCAACGTTGCCGGCATGACGCCGGACAACATGGCGCCGCTGTGTGAAGCGATCGTCGCCGTACTGTAACGCCGCAGAACCCTAAAAAAGAAGGCCGCATTTGCGGCCTTTTTTGTATTTAGCGTCCGGCATGGTTACCAGACCGGCATTTCATCCTGCAGGAAAGGATTGCGCAAACGCTCATGACCCAGCGTTGACATCGGCCCGTGGCCAGGGATAAACGTCACGTCATCACCCAAAGGCAACAGCTTGCGTTTAATCGCGTCGATCAGCTGTCCGTGGTCGCCGCGCGGGAAGTCGCTACGCCCGACGCCACCTTTGAAGATAACGTCGCCGGAAACCAGCAGCCGCGACGCGTCATCGAAGAAAACAACGTGTCCCGGCGTATGGCCCGGGCAATGCAGAACCTGCAGAGAAACGTTCCCCACGCTGACGACATCACCTTCATTGAGCCAGCGGTCAGGATGCAGCGGCTGGCAATCCTCCAGGCCGAACATCCGGCTTTGCGCAGGGAGTCCTTCCAGCCAGAACTCATCTTCTTTTTCCGGCCCGATAATCGGCACGCCGTAATGTTGCGCCAGCTCGGCAGCCGCACCAACGTGGTCGAGATGACCGTGAGTGAGCAAAATCTGCATCAGGCTAACGCCTGCTGCCGTCACTTCCTGTTTGATTCGCTCTGCATCACCGCCGGGATCGACCAGCGCAGCAAGTCGGGTTTGCTCACACCAGATTAAAGAGCAGTTCTGGGCGAACGCGGTAACCGGAATAATACGATAGTTCATGACGCTCCTTTCGTTACCAGTGCCTTACGGGACCGGTATCAATATGCACAAAGTTGCTACGTGGGTAGTATCCTACACCACCCGCGCCCATAGATAACGCCGCTTTGCGAACATTGCTCAACGAAATGCCTTCAATATGAAAATCCATGGCCTGGCCTTTAGTGTGGTAGCTATGTTTAGCCACACCACGGCTTCGTGCACGTAGCTCATCGTTGGTATCGAGGGAACGATAGCCGGAGATAAGCTGGACAGGCTTACTGGTGCCAAGTAATCCCTGCAGGCGATAAAGATGATCGAATAAGCTCGGATCGATGGACTTTATTTTATTCGCGCGGAAATCACGGAAGAAATGGTTAAGTCTTGCTAATTCATCCTGAATATAGCCTCTGCCATCGAAGAACTCCGCCTTGAGTGATTCACCGGTATGCAGGTTATTCAGCGTCAAAATACGCGGTCGGGGGGTCGAGAGGGTGGCAAATGCCGGCGCAGGCAAAATGGCTGCTGCACCTAGCGCAGCGCCACCTAGCGCCAGCAGTTTGCGGCGATTAGCGTCAAATTTGTCCATGATAATCAGGTCTACAAGTAAATGAATCGAAATATACACGCCATCCTTCAAGCTGCTTCTTTATTGGTGACGTCTACTCCCCCGCGCACTTACCCAAGTAAGCGTCAGGAGGTTCCCAGACCTATCACCTCAATGCAGTTTTAATGGTGTTGTGTAATATGCACTTCTGGCGCACGAAAGGCACCTTACCGGGCATTATTGCCAACGTCAAGGCGGCCTAACCCCAGTGAAAACAGGCCCTGTAGACGAACAGCGCCTGTTTTCACCCAGAGTTAGGACAACAATATCCGTTGAACTACTTCATTTACCTGATTAATTGTTCAGCTTTTGCCAGAATTTGTGCGCCAGATCGCGCGGTGAGATCGTAATTGTAAATATCTGTTCTATATTGTGTGCGTCCATCAGCGCCAACAAAGGCGGTGAGATAATAAAGATTCACCGGGATATTGTTGCGGATATTCACATAGCGGGTATCGCCCTGCTTAAGCGCGGCGGAAATTCGCGTATCGTTCCAGCCCGCATCCTGCAGCAGCATATTTGCCAGCTCGGAGGCCTTATTCACACGCACGCAGCCGGAGCTCAGCGCCCGCACGTCCTTCTGGAACAGATTGTGGTTCGGCGTATCGTGCAGATAGATAGCGTCAGAGCTCGGCATGTTGAATTTGTAACGCCCCAGCGAGTTGCGTGCGCCCGGAGCCTGCTGGAAGCGGAACGGAAGATTGTTCTCGGTGATGGTCGACCAGTCTACGCGATAAGGGTCAATCGCCTCTTTGCTGTTCCAGCCGCGCATCAGGGTATAGCCATGCTGCTCAAGATAGCCTGGATCGTTGCGCACCTTCGGCAGAATATCTTTGCGCGCCAGCGTCGGCGGCACGTTCCACGGCGGATTGACCACCACGTTATTCAGCGCGCTGCTCATCATCGGCGTTTTACGGTCCGGACGACCGACGATCACCCGCGATGCCAGCACCTGGCTACCGTCCAGGTAATAGACCAGCGAAAAGGCCGGAATATTCACCATAATGCCGGTCGACAGCTTGCCAGGCAGCAGGCGCAAGCGCTGAATGTTGAGCGCCACCACCCCGGCACGCTGCGCCGCGGAGACGTTCAGCCCATCGCGCGTAGATTGTCCGATCACGCCGTCCGCGCCCAGCCCCTGCCAGGCCTGAAAGCGCTTTACGCCCTCAACCAGCTGGCGATCGTAAATGCCGCGGGCGGCCGGCTTACTTTTCTTGCCCGCCGACGGGCTGACAACATCGCCAGGGAGGGTAATTTTCGCCGAATCATCCAGCATGCCGGTACGCTGTAATATCTCGCGCAGCGCGCCGATATCATTACTCCACTCGCCAGGACGCAGCGATGCGCTGCCGGTCAGCTGCGGCCACGGGCGCGAATCGGCCACCAGCTGCAGCAGAGCCTGATGCATCGCTTCATACTGCGGATGACGCGGCGTGAGCCCGGCAATAAACTGCGGCAAAGAGCCGTTGTCCAGCGCCAGCTGCCACTGATTTATGACCGATAGCGGCGGCGTGGCCATGGTGTAGGGTTTGGTTCCGTAGAGCCAGCGGTTGCCCTGAATCGGAATACCGCTAATAAAATGCAGGTAGCCCATCATGGCGTCGGACAGCACGACATCACGCGCCATTCCGCTCACCGCGGGATCGGTCAGCAGGCTCACCCAGGTGGTGAACTGCGGCTGGAAACCGGCGATAGCGACTTCGGCCAGCTGCTGCTGAAACGCCTGCACCGCCTCACGGCTATCCCACATCGGTTTCATATCCCTGGCCGCATACAGCGAGACCAGCGGATTCATAAAGACAGGCTTATAGCCTGCGGGAAGCAACGCTTCAATCTCAGCCCGGCTTTTCGCGGCGACCTCGGTCGCCAGGGGCTGCTCGCCGGCCATTTTCGCCACCGTGGCAGACTGGCCGTTGTTTTGGATCAGCGCCGACGAGAGCTCTCCCAGCGTGGCGGAACTGTCCGTGGGTACGACTTCAGGCTCTTCGGCCTGGACATTGAACAGTGGAGCAAATGCAAAAGCCAGGCTCAAGCTCAGCGCCGACAATTGACGACCATACCGTTTCTTTAGCAACATCCCTTGCCCCCCTGTTGACACATTGCCGCCCTTAAAAATAGGGCTCACTCTCAGTATATAAAAGCGAAGACGCTTTTGCCTTCCCAAATGTAAAGAAGTTTAAAGATTATACAACGTTAACACATCATACCGGCTAACAAAAAGGGCGACATCATGTCGCCCTTTTAGACTTACTCACTGCCTATCGCTGCAGACCGATCAGGAAGCGTCCGCCGTGCCCGGCAGCGTTTGGGGCAGCTGGGCCGCGAAACCGCGCAGGCCAACCACGTGCACGTGCTCATGGTTATTGAACACCTTACGCACCAGCTTATAGGTGGTGCCTTTTTCCGGGCTGATATTTTCCGGGGCGGCAATAATCAGCTGCATTTCCAGACGTTCGCACAGCTCAAACAGGGTGGCGATAGAGCGGGCATCAAGGCGCGCCGCTTCGTCGAGGAACAGCAGACGGCACGGCGACAGGTCTTTACCGCGCAGGCGACGGGACTCGTCTTCCCAGCTCTGAACGACCATCACCAGAATCGACATCCCGGTACCGATCGCTTCCCCGGTCGACAGCGCGCCGGACTCTGCGCGCAGCCAGCCGTCGGAGCCACGGTTAACTTCCACTTCCATCTCCAGATAGTTGCGGTAGTCCAGCAGCTCTTCACCGATGGTTTGCGGAGTACGCTGGCCCATATCAATCTGCGGATTGAGGCGCTGATAGAGCTTCGCCAGCGCTTCCGAGAAGGTCAGGCGGTTGCTGTTGAACAGATCCTGATGCTGCTCATGCTGCTCAGACAGCACGTCGAGCAGCGTCGAGTGGGTTTCCCGCACGTTGACGTTGAGACGCACGCTGTTGACCTGACCAAAGGAGACGCTCTGCAGACCCTGGTTGAGCATCCGAATACGGTTCTGCTCGCGCTGAATGGTCTTGCGGATGATATTGGCCACGCTGCGGGAGCTGATCGCCAGCTTCTGCTCGCGGTTGGTCAGCTCTTCGGTCAGACGGCTGAGCTCGATCTCCATCTGCTCAATCGCCTCGACCGGGTCGTCGGTGCGGATAATATCCTGACGGATACGCTCGCGCAGGTGCTGGTAGACGGCGACGAAGAACTGAATTTTGCGCTCAGGACGCTTCGGATCTTCAGAGACTCGCAGCACGTCACGCAGGTGTTCGTTATCGGAGACCGCCAGACGCAGCGCGCCGAGCGCTTTATCCGACATCGAACGCAGCTCATCTGCCGAGAGGTAGGCCAGCTCGCGACGGTGCAGTCGGCGCTCAACACCGTTGTCTTTCACCAGCCGCATCACCGCACACCAGCCGGCTTTGGCGCTGACCACCTGCTCACGCATTTCGCAGTAATCACGCTCAAGCTTGCGCAGCCTGCGGGTCAGGTTGTCCATCTCCGCTTCGCAGAAGGTCAGGGCTTTTTCCAGCTGATTGCGCCGCGAGCGGTTATTGCTCAGACGCGTATGCAGCTCATCACGACGCACGCGGGCGCGCTCTTCCGCCCCGCTATCGGCGCGCACGCCGATATCCTGCAGCTCTTTATACAGATCGCCCAGCAGCTCTTTTTTGGTGTCATACGAGCTTTTCAGCGAGGCCAGAACCTGGTTGTACTGGTTTAGCTGCGCGGTATGCGTACGCGTGGCGTCACGAGCCCGGCTGCGTTCGCCCTCCGCCTGCTCCAGACGCTGGCGCAGCTTTTCGTTGAGATCGCTGTTGCCGCTGAGCATCTCCGCGGAATCAGAGTAGCTAAAGTGGGCGCGACGCTGCACCACTTCGCTGAGCGCAAACGCCTGCTGGCGCGCTTCACGCTGGGTTTGCTGCGAGTAAGCGTAGTCTTCTTTCAGCTGCTCGAACTGCTCCGGATCGCTCTGTAGTACTGAGAGCATCGGTTCCAGCTTCGCCAGCTGATTGCCGTGCTGCTGGATAAAGCGGGCCGCTTCCTCGGCTTCGTCCAGGCGCTCCTGAATTTCATCAACGCGATCGGCCAGCGTATCGTCCGCCAGCAGGCTAAGCCGCGGCAGCAGGCGGTTAAGCGCGGAAACGCCCTCTTTTGCCTGCTCGTACTGCAGCCGGTTCTGCTGGTTATCGCTCTCGTGCGCGTTAAGCGCCCGCTCCAGCTCGCCGCGACGGCCGTTCAGCTTACGGATCTCTTCTTCCGGATCGTCTTCAAAGGCCACCGCCAGGTGGCTGCCGATAAAGCGGCTGAAGGCCTGGTGCTGACGCTGGGTTTTCTGCACGTCGAACGACAGGGTCGCAAAACGCTCGGACAGATCTTCCCGCTCGGCGTGCAGGCTTTCAATACGGCTTTCACGGGCAGCGCGGCCAAACAGCGGCAGCGTCGGGAAGCGCGAGTAGCGCCACTGGCGATCGGCAACCTTGACGACCACCGCTTTTTCCAGCTCATCAACGCTAAATACGCTGTCATCGAACGACTGCGGATCGCCTTCGATCAGGTAGAGATCTTCCGGGCAATCCTCCAGGCCATCAAGCTGCCCGGTGAGCTGCGACAGGTCGGGAACCACGATGGCATGGCGCGACGGGCCGTACAGGGCCGAGAAGTACGGCGCATCTTCGAGGCTGACGTCGTCATAAATTTCCGACAACAGCACGCCGCCAAAACGCTCTGCCAGGGCATTCAGCCGCGGATCTTCCGAGCCGCCCGGCTGGCTAAGACGCTCAATCTCTTCATCTATGGCCCGCTTACGCGCGCCGACTTCGTCGCGCTCAACGATAGCCTCGCGCTCGCGCTCCAGCAGCTGCTGGAGGTATTCGGTCACGTCCTGGCTTGATTCAAACTGCTGGCCGCTCTGCTCGCAGAGCTGGCTGAGGCTGTTCTGCGCCGCCAGCCAGATCGGCGCCCGACGCAGCAGCGTCTGGGTGCGGGACTGCAGCTGCTCCAGCTCCTGACGCAGCGTCATTCGCTGCTCGCTGGCAGAGGAGACGCCGTCGGACAAGGAGGCAATTCGCGCTTCCAGCTCCTCGTGCAGCGTTTCCAGGCGGTCAATATCGTAACGCTTGCCCTGGCGCTTGCAGAATTCGTTCAGCTGGCGTTCAGCCTCCTGCTGCTCGCGCAGGCGCTGCTCCAGCTCGGTCAGGCGGCTACGCAGCCCCGGCGCCTGTTCGGCGTGATGGCGCTGGTTGACGCCGTCGCGCAGCAGCTCGCGCGCCACGTTCCAGGCTTCGTTACGCGCCAGCGGGCCGTTGATGGCCGCCACCAGCTGGAAAGCCTGCTCAAACTGACCGTGCGCGGTTTGCGCAACGCTCATTTTTTGTTCCAGCGACAGCATTTTCTCCGTCGCTTCCTGCTCCTTCGCCTGGAAGGTTTCCAGCCACTCGCCGGCGCTTTCCGCAGTTAAATCCGGCAGATGGCACAGCGCCTTCGCACGGTCTAAGGCCTGCAGCGCCTGGTTGTACTGGATCGCGCGGGTCTGCTGGACGTCCAGCGCCTGCTGGTAGTCGGCAAGCTGGCTTTTCAGCTCATCCACTTCCAGCTCTGCGGCTTCCGCACGAGCCTCGTTCTCTTCCTGCAGATCGGTCGCTTCCGCCACCACCTCGTTCTGCTCTTCAAGACGGATCTGCAGCTCGTCGAGATCCGCTTCGTAGCGCTCGATTTTTTCCTGCTGGCGAAGCGCGGTTTGCACCAGGTTCAGATGATCGCTGGCGGCCTGATAGTCGGCCTCAAGATCGCCTTCTGCCCCGTTATGCTCCTGCAGCTCGCGGGCCATATCGACGTGCTTATACTGCTCTGCCGCCAGCTGCGCGCGGGAGGTGAACAGATCGCGGCGATACTCCAGCGCCTTATCCAGATGGACGCGACGCTCGTTGGCGTGACGCATGTAGTCCGCCGCCACGTAGTTGGTGGCCTCGCTGATCAGGTGCTTAAACAGATCGCGGTCGGACTGCGTGACGCGAATCGCCTCCAGGGTCATGCGGTTTTCGCGCAGCGCGGCTTCCATATCCTGGAACGCCTTACGTACGCCGCTGTTTTCCGGCAGCAGGTAGTCGCGCAGCGAGCGGGTAATGGTGTTGGAGATCCCGCCGTACAGCGAGGCTTCGATCAGGCGATAGTATTTGCTACGGTCAGAGGCCGAGCGCAGACGACGGGCGACTACGCCCAGGTCGAACATCAGCGAGTGGTAGTCGGTTATCGAGTTGAACTGCTTGAACTGCACCCCTTCTATCTCTTCCAGCTTATCTTTCAGCTCGTTGAGGCTCAGGACGCGCGCCTGGCGTTCGTTAAGGGTTTCCGTCAGCAGCTGCGTCGGTTGGATAGCGTCCGGCAGGCCCTGAATGGCAAACGGCTTGATATCGACTTTGCGATCGCGACCGGCGATCTGCTGCAGGCGTACGCCCACCACCACGCGCTGGTGGTGAGAGTTGATAACGTCCAGCACCGAGTAGCACACCCCGGCGCGCAGCTTGCCGTGCAGGCCCTTATCGCGCGAACCGCTGGTGGCGCCCGCTTCGGTGGTGTTACGGAAGTGCAGCAGGGTCAGGTCCGGGATCAGGGCCGTAACGAAGGCCGCCATGGTAGTTGATTTCCCGGCGCCGTTACCCCCTGAAAGCGTGGTAACCAGTTCATCCAGATCAAAAGTACGGGCAAAAAAGCCGTTCCAGTTAACCAGCGTTAGCGAGCGAAATTTACCGCGTTCAATCATTACTCTTCCTCCCCGCTATCCGGCTGATTCTCTTCATTCTCATCAGTGAGCTGCAGGTGATTCTCCAGCGCCATCGCTTCGCCGTCGCGGATTAGCCGCTTCTGCGCCTCGCGCGGATCGTCGCCGGCGCGAACGTCAGCACCGAAGCGGAACACCGATTCGGTAATGCGGAATTTGCTGCTGTCATGGCCCATAAACCACACCATGCCGAGACGGCGCAGGCGGTTAAGCGACGCGCGCATTTTTTCCTGCAGCTTCTGCCTGTCAAGGTCGGAACCGGTGGAGCGGTTATTCACCAGCTTCAGCAGCTTGGCTTCGTCCGCCAGGGTCAGCAGCTCGTCGTAGAGCTCCTGCTGGGTAAAGATCCCCTCATTCGCCAGGCGCTCCGGGCTAAGGTAGAGGTAGCAAAGAATTTTGCCGACCATCATATCCAGCTCTGACAGCACCGATCGCGGGATCAGCGTGGTGGAGCGCGGACGCAGGTAGAAGAACCCCTCCGGCGCGCGAATCAGCTCAACGTTATAGCGAGCGTAAAACTCTTCCAGGTAGTCCTGAAAATCCATCAAAAATGCGTGATTATCCAGTTCGTCCAGGCCGATATGACGGCCTGCACGCAGGGCGCTATCCAGCGCCGGAAATAACGGATTGCCCAACGCCAGCGCCAGCTTAACTGGCATCACTTGTTCAATATTTGTCGATGACATGCGCCTGTACCTTGGCTCCGTAATCATTAATCGGCTGCCATTGTGCCGGCAGTCCGGTGAAATCTGCTTGCGCTACGCCCAAACGTACCGCCTGATCGACGACGATTCTCGCCACATCGAAGTGCCGCGCGCGCGGATACTGCGCCAGATACTCGCGAACGACCAGGCCGAGGTCCAGCGGCAGACCTTTGTCTTTATAGATAACCAGCTGCGCTTCAATCAGGGCCGCCAGCTGTTCACGGATTTCATTAAACTCTTCGTACTCCAGATCCTCAGGGAGCTCCCCGGTGACCTCTTCGTCGAGCAGCGCCATCTCTTCATCACGCATATCGAGCAGGCGGTCGGCGCTGGCGTGGGTCAGGGCCCACGGCGCATCGAAGTAGGTCTGCACCGACTGGCGTAGACGCTGAGCAAATACGCGGTTTTTATCCATATCAATGGCGGTACGGATAAACTTGTGCACATGGCGATCGTAGCCGATCCACAGGTCGATGGCCTGCTGGCCCCAGCTCACGATGCGGTCCAGCTTGCTTTGCAGATCGAATACCAGGCGATCGACAAAATGCAGGTCGTCCCGCGCGATAGTCGCGTCCTGGATCCGCAGCAGGTTAGCCTGCAGCTTATCGCCCGCCGCGTCCAGCGTATCCTGCAGTTCGCGCAGCGTCCCGGAGGTTTCCGAAAGCAGCAGCTCGCAGCTGGAGATCGCCGCTCGCCAGTCTTTGTTCAGCAGCTGGGCGATGTCGTCCTTCACCAGCTGCTGCTGTTCATCCATGATCCTCTGGGTCAGATCGATGCTGTCAAAAATTTCCGCGACCGAATATTTCAGCGGCGCGAAGACGTTACGATGCCAGTGAAACTCGTCCCCGCCCTCTTCCGCAGAATCGGCGGCGCGCTTGAGCTCGCCGGCGACGATCGAGAGCTGCATCGACAGGCGCAGCGTGGAGAACTCGCGCTGGCGAATATAGTAGTCGGTAATCCCAATACCTAACGGCGTCAGGCGATAAATAGCGTTGCCTTCCGTGAGTTCGCTGGTAAAGCGGTTCAGCAGACGCTGGCGCACCATATCGTTAATCGCGTTATTGGCGCGCTGGCTGATGGTTTCGCTGGTCTGCTCAAACGCATCACTGACGTGGCGGAACGCGTCCACCAGTTCTCCCTCGGTCATTTCCCCTTCAAGCCGCTCGCCGTTCAGCGTGGCAACCGCCAGCAGAAAAGAGAGTCTGTCGACCGGCAGCGAAATAGAAAAATCATTTTTTCTGGCCCAGGCAACCAGTTCGGGGACTGTCTGGGAAAATTCACTCATACTTTATCCTTGCATCTGCAGCTCTGAGCCTGGTTCTTCATCGCGGTGACGTGAATATAGCGACCCAGGCTAATATACGGCTCCTGGCGACAGTAGCGCGTCTCCAGCTCCAGCAGCGCCGCAAAATTGTCGCGCTGTCTGCGTTTTTCACGCAGATAGTCATGAAATACCCGCACGCCGGTTTTGCCGGTAATTTGCCAGCCCTGCTCTTCCAGCCAGCCGTACACCTGCTCCGGGGAACGCGGATAGTCCGGCGATAGCGTGCGTTTTTTCTTTTTTGGCATCCCGATCTGCACGTAATCGAAGTTTCCGACAACCATGTTGTGCATCAGCAGACCGTTAGCATTGTAGAACATTAGCGACAGCGCGCCGCCGGGACGCAGCACCGACCACAGCGCCCGCAGCATCTCCTGAGGCTCGGCCACCCATTCCAGCACCGCATGAAACAGTATCAGATCGACCGGGCTTTCCAAATGCTGCGCAATATCCTGAGCCGCGCATTGTACAAAATGCATGTTGTCGATCACACCTTTATCGACTGCCGCCTGTTGGGCGCGGGCAACCATCTCGGCAGAAAGATCGCAGAGCGTGACGTGATGACCCATCTGCGCCACCTTTACCGCCGTTTGCCCCTCGCCGCCGCCGGCGTCAAGAACGCGCAGCGGCCCGGGACCCAGCCGATCCAGCAGCGGCTGTAGATCCTGCCAGAGGATAGCCTGGCGCAGTTCGCCCTTGGTGGTGCCGTATATATTGCGCGAAAACTTTTCGGCAATGTCATCGAAATTGCGATCCTGCACGGGCGACTCCACAAGCCAACACAAAGCCGCTATTTTGTCATACCCGCGCTGAGAGTGAAGCGATCTGTTATAAGATCGGGGCATAAGTTTGGTTATGTGGTTAAAAAGGACCCATCTGGCATGCTTTTTACGCTGAAAAAATATTTGGGCGGCATGATGCTGCCCCTTCCCCTGCTGCTGATGCTGATAGCTTTCGGCATTGCGCTACTGTGGTTTAGCCGTTTTCAAAAAACCGGCAAGGCCTGCGTCAGCATCGGCTGGCTGGTGCTGGCCCTACTCAGCCTGCAGCCGGTGGCCGACAGCTTGCTCAAGCCGATTGAAGATACTTATCCGACATGGCGCGGCGGCGAAAAGGTTCAGTATGTGGTGGTGCTCGGCGGCGGGTACACGTGGAATTCGGCGTGGGCGCCCAGCTCGAACCTGATTAACAACAGCCTGCCGCGGCTGACCGAAGGGATCCGCCTGTGGCACGAGAATCCGGGATCGAAGATGATCTTTACCGGCGCCGCAGCGAAAACCAACCCGGTCAGCACCGCGCTGGCCGGCGCCCGGGTGGCGGAGAGCCTCGGCGTGCCGGCCAGCGACATTATCGTCCTCGATCGGCCAAAGGATACGGAAGAAGAGGCTCAGGCGGTAAAACAGGCGATTGGCGATACGCCCTTCCTGCTGGTCACCTCCGCGTCGCACCTGCCGCGAGCGATGATCTTCTTCCGCAATGCCGGGCTAAATCCGCTGCCGGCGCCGGCCAACCAGCTGGCCATCGAATCGCCGTTAAATCCCTGGGAGCGCGCAATCCCGTCTCCCTTCTGGCTGATGCACAGCGATCGCGTCGGCTATGAAACGCTGGGGCGCATCTGGCAGTGGCTCAAAGGCGCATCAGGCGAGCCAGGGCAGGAGTGATTTCGCGGCTAAATCAAAGCGGGCGCGATCGAAGCGCCCGGTGTTGACCAGGCTGTCGACCTCGTCCCACAGCAGATAGAGCCAGCGCCGCCAGAGGAAGGATTCCGCGACCGGCGCGCGGTGCAGATAGTGCCACAGCAGCTGTTCCGCCTGGCCGCCGTCGCAAAGGCGAAACAGCTCATATTCACGCGGTGCCCACAGCATCATCCCCGGCCCCACCATGGCCAGCAGCTGGTCGCTACGCGCGTCCTTCAGCATGCTGCGCAGCGTGAAGCTGCCGTGCACCAGCACGCAGTTGTCGTTGAAGTCTTTAAATAATTCGCCAAGGCACTCGCGCGAACGGAAGAGGATCCGCTTGTCCTGCATCGTCAGGCCGGTATCCTGATAAAGGTTAAGCGTTCCCCACAGGACCTCTACCCGCTGGCGGTACCAGTTTGGCCACTGGTTTTCCTGCGTACAATCCACCACCCCGACGCAGCCACCGCCATCCTGACGGTGCCACGACAGCAGCGCTTCGACGATCTGCTCCTGCAACTGCTCCCAGCGCTGCGGGGTGCGGGCCGGGGCTTCGACGGAGACGCCGCGCAGCCGCTCAATCAGCAGGACGTCCGGCCCGGGGTGCTCCTCATGCGTCATCACGCCGTAGACCACCGGCATACGCACGGAGCCGCTGCGGGCCAGGGTTGATATCTTCCACGCCAGCTGGCGCGCAACGCCGGGCGTGGTGAAGCTTCTCGCCAGCAGCGGCAGCGGATTTCCCTGTGCATCATAGAGCGCCCACAGCGCCGTCAAGGGCTTCTCGCTCACGCACTCTACCCGGCTGAGCTTTTCGCCCAGCAGGTGACTCAGCTCGGTTCGCAACTGTTCCATTTGAATTACCCTCATGAACACTACTGGTTTCATCATGAGCGTCGGTCGCGAGGTTGTCATCGGGTGAGATCAAAAATTGCGGCGAAAAGTATGGAAAAATAGCCTGAGGATATCCCCTCCTGACGGAGGGGATCGGGGAATTAACGCAGCTCGGCGCGAACGCGCTCCAGATCTTCCGGCGTATCGACGCCGGTACCCGGGACAACTTCCGCTACCGCGACATGGATTTTTTCGCCGTACCACAGCACGCGCAGCTGCTCGAGCATTTCGATCTGCTCCAGCGGGCTCGGCGCCCAGCTGACATAGCGGCGGATAAAGCCTGCGCGATAGCCGTAGATGCCGATATGGCGCAGCAGCGAATCGCCGATGGCGTCGCGAGACTGCGCGAAGCGATCGCGATCCCAGGGAATCGTGGCGCGGGAGAAGTAGAGGGCGTAGCCTTCGGCATCCATCACCACCTTCACCGCATTTGGGTTAAACGCCTCTTCGGCATCGTGGATCGGCACCGCCAGCGTCGCCATCCCGCTGGTGCTGGAGGCCAGATTCTCGGCCACCTGGCGTACAATCGCCGGCGGGATCATCGGCTCGTCGCCCTGAATATTGACGATAATCGTCTCATCGCTGAAGGCACACTTCTCGACAACTTCCGCCAGGCGTTCAGTGCCGGACTGATGATCGGCGCGCGTCATGCACACTTCGCCGCCGGCGGCTTCCACCGCGCGCGCCACCTCTTGATGGTCGGTGGCGACAATAATACGATCGGCCCCGGACTCGCGCGCGCGCTCCAGCACGTGGACGATCATCGGCTTACCGTTGATATCCTGCAATGGCTTGCCGGGCAAACGCGTGGAGGCGAAGCGCGCAGGGATGATGACCACAAAACTCATGAGTGGCTCTCTCCAACGGCTAGCGAGCGGGCTTCGGTTTCCAGCAATACGGGAATACCGTCGCGCAGAGGAAAGGCCAGGCTGTCAATTTTGCAGATGAGCTCTTGCTTATCCTGGCTGTAATACAGTTTACCGTTGCAAACAGGACAGGCGATAATTTCAAGTAAACGGTGATCCATGTTTCCTCCTGATGGACCGAATAGATTCCGCAGCAGCATAGCACAGGATACCTGACACCGGGATCCGTTTGCGCTCGCGACGAAGGGGGCGAAGGCCCGCCGACGTGCCGCTGCCGCGCGGCGTTTGGCGATGCGACCGGACGGATGCCGGGTGCTCAACTAGCTTCGAGCAGCCAGCCCTGCCGGCGGTCGGCAAAGAGTTCCGGCGGCAGTTGGCCGAAGCTCACGCGTTCGGCCAACTGCCAGCGGGCAAAATCCTCAATCGCCCGCTGCAGCCCACTCTCCAGGCCAGAGGTCACCTTGACGCCCTCTTCCAGCCATAGTGAGAAAATTTGCAGAACCCCGGCTTTGCGATGCATTTTGCTGTCCATGCGGCCCACCAGCCTGCCCTGATGCAGCAGCGGCAGCACGAAGTAGCCATACTGGCGCTTTGGCGCCGGCGTGTAGCACTCAAGACGATAGCTAAAATTAAACAGCTGCTCGGCGCGCTTACGGTCCCAGACGACCGGGTCGAACGGCGACAGTACCGCGCTATGGCTCGCCGAAAGCCTGCCGCCCGGCGCCGCCTCCAGCTGCTGCAAGGCCTCCCGGTGCAGCCACATATCGCCGAGCCCTTCGACGTTTACCGCCGTCACCAGCCCCTCTTCCTGCCAGTTTGCCAGCAGGCCCGCGAGCGCCGGTTGCCGCAGGCGATAATAGTCCGCCAGCCACTGCGGGCGGAAAATACCCAGGCTGCGGGCGCTATTGCTCAGCATAATCTCTTCAGCCTGCGCCTGCGACAGCGCATCGCGCTCATCATCCCAGTGCGGCATCACCCGCTGCGTCAGGTCGTAAACCCGCTGAAAGTTGCGCCGTTCCACGACCATCACTTCGCCGGCGGTAAACAGCCCCTCCAGATGACGCTTGTGCGGCTTCCACTCCCACCAGCCGCTGGCGCCTTTACGCGGATGGCTAAAGTCGGCCGAGCGTACCGGGCCATTTTGCGCGATGTGCTCCAGCAGCAGCTGGATATCATCCGCATGCTCCGTCATCCACCCCTTATGGTACTTCCAGCCCATGTTATCCGGCGTCAGCATGCGGTGGCGCACCAGCGAAAAATCGCTGCGCGGTAAAAAGCAGGCCTCATGAGCCCAGTATTCCATGAGTTCGCCCGCGCGCAGCGCCTCGTCCAGCCAGCTTTGCGGATAGCTGCCGAGGCGGCTGAAAAGCACCAGATAAGGGCTGCGGGCGACAACGTTGATGGTATCAATTTGCAGCAGCGACATCCGGCGGATAACCTGCAGAATATCGGCCGAGTGGGCGCGACGGCGGGGCCTTTTCAGCAGGCCCTGCGCCGCGAGGTGAAGATGGCGGGCTTCTTTAAGTGAAAGCGTTAGTACCGACATGCAGGTTCTCCGTTGTGGATCCCGATACAGCGGCACCGAAAGCAGGCGTGGCGAAAACTAACGTTGCGCTAGCGTCGCCAGATCCGTAAGCAGCCGCTGCGCGCGTTCGTCCGTCATTATGGCGTCGACGGGCAGATACCACCAGTTGGCTTCGGCAAAGGCCCGGCATTTCACCGCGTCTTTTTCGGTCATCAGCAGCGTTTGCCGCTCGGTCACCAGAGCGCCAACGTCGGCACGGGTAAGGGCCTGATGATCGGCCAGCGCCACGGTTTTTATCGGCCGCACGCCGCAGCTTTCGAGGGTGGCAAAAAAGCGCGGCGGATGGCCAATCCCGGCCATCGCGACGACGTTATCAAAGCTCGCCACGTCGCGTCGTTCGCCGTTAAGCACATTCACCGCCTGCCCGGGACGCAGCTGCATGGCTATCTCTCCCGGCCGCGCGACGCCGCCGTTAGCGATAATGGCGTCGACGCTGCGCAGGCGTGAGGCGCGTTCGCGCATCGGCCCGGCCGGCAGCCACCAGCCGTTGCCAAAGCGGCGTACGCCGTCAATAACCACGATTTCTTTATCGCGCGCCAGCCCGTAGTGCTGCAGGCCATCGTCGGTGACGATAAGCTGCAGGTCGTGTACGGCAAGCAGCGCCCGCACCGCATCGCTGCGCTGGGGGGAGACCGCCACCGGCGCGCCGGTGCGTTGATAAATCAGCACCGGCTCGTCGCCGGCTTCCGATGTGCCGGTGGCGCTGTTGAGCACCAGCGGATAGCTCGCCGCCTTGCCGCCGTAGCCGCGAGAAACGACGCCAACGCGGATCCCGCGCTGCTGCAGCTGCTCCACCAGCCAGATGACAACCGGCGTCTTGCCGTTACCGCCGGCAGTGAGATTTCCGACAACAACAACCGGAACCGGCGCGCGCCAGGCCTTCTTCAGCCCCAGCCGATAGCTGAGACGAATCAGGCCGCTCACCAGGCCGTAAAGCCAGGAGAGCGGAAGCAGCAGCCGCCATAAAGGCGACTCACCGGACCAGATACGCGCGATCATTGGCCAAATTGCATTTTATGCAGCTGAGCGTAAACGCCGCGATGTTCCAGCAGGTCAGCGTGGCTGCCGCGTTCAACGATGCGCCCATCTTCGACCACCACGATTTCATCGGCCTTCTCGATGGTTGACAGGCGGTGAGCGATAACCAGCGAGGTGCGGTTTTTCTGCAGCTCGTCCAGCGCCGCCTGAATGGCGCGTTCAGATTCGGTATCCAGCGCCGACGTTGCCTCATCAAGGATCAGGATTGGGCTGTTACGCAGCAGCGCGCGCGCGATGGCGATACGCTGGCGCTGGCCGCCGGAAAGCAGCACGCCGTTCTCGCCGATCACGGTATCGAGGCCGTTATCCATTTTACTGATAAAGTCCATGGCATAGGCCATCCGCGCCGCATCTTCGATCTGCTCGCGGCTGTACTCTTCGTTGCGCGCGTAGGCAATATTGTTGGCTACGGTATCGTTGAACAGGTGCACGTTTTGCGAAACCAGGGCGACCTGATCGCGCAGAGAGGCCAGGGTGTATTCGCGCAGATCGTAACCGTCGAGCAGGATCTGGCCTTCATCGATATCATAAAAGCGGGTGATCAGGCTCGCGATTGTCGATTTACCCGATCCCGAACGTCCCACCAGGGCCACGGTTTTACCTTCCGGAATATTCAGGCTGATGTTACGCAACGCCGGCGTTTCACGGCCAGGGTAGGTAAAGGTGACGTTACTGAACTCAAGGCTCCCCTTCGCGCGCTCGATAACCCGCGTGCCTTCGTCTTTTTCCTGCTCGGAATCAAGAATAGCAAACAGCGTCTGGCAGGCGGCCATTCCGCGCTGGAACTGAGCGTTGACGTTGGTGAGAGACTTCAGCGGACGCATTAAGGCGATCATCGAGGAGAAGACCACGGTAATGGTACCGGCAGTCAGCGTTTCCATAACGCTTGGGAAGCTGGCGGCGTAGAGCACAAACGCCAGCGCCAGAGAGGCGATCAGCTGAATGATAGGGTCAGAGATGGACGATGCGGAGACCATTTTCATCCCCTGCAGGCGCATTCTGTTGCTGACCTTATCAAAACGCTTGGTTTCTACGGCCTGGCCGCCAAACATCAGCACTTCTTTATGCCCTTTGAGCATCTGTTCCGCGCTGGTGGTCACCTGACCCATGGTGTTCTGCATATTCTTGCTGATATTACGAAAACGCTTCGAGACCACGCGGATCGCGATGGAGACGATTGGCGCCAGTACGATCAGAATCAGCGACAGCTGCCAGCTGTAGTAGAACATCATGATAAACAGACCGATGATCGACGCACCTTCGCGCACGACGGTGATCAGCGCGCTGGAAGAGGACGACGCAACCTGCTCGGAATCATAGGTGATGCGCGACAGCAGCGTACCGGTGGACTGTTTATCGAAGAAGGAGACCGGCATCCCCATCATGTGGCTGAATAAACGGCGTCGCATGGTCATCACGACCTTGCCGGAAACCCACGAGATACAGTAGCTCGAAATATAGCTGGTGACGCCACGCAGCAGCATCAGCCCAACCACCACCAGCGGCATCCATAGCAGCACTGAGCGATCCGTTTTACCAAAACCATCATCCAATAACGGTTTAAGAAGCGATAGCATGAAGGTATCACTAGCCGCGTTAAAGACTAACGCAATTGCCGCGACGATCAGTCCGGTTTTAAATGGCGCAATAAGCGGCCAGAGGCGGCGGAAGGTCTGCCACGTGGAGAGATCTTTATCATTCTGCATTCAGTAAACCAGCTTATGTTGAAATAGCCGCATATTCTACCCGTTATCCTCGGTCTCGCCAAACCACTGATGATACCAACGAGGTAAAAGTTGATCTCGTAAGCTAAGGATTTGCCAACCATCTGGGGAAAAAACAACCGTCATTTGCCCCTGATGGGCCGTATCGAACCAGCGGTATCCCTGCTGTCGGTAGCGCTGGACAACCTTATCCGAGGGCATACGCCACGCATTATAGCGGGATACCGAGGCCAGCGCCGCCTCGCCGCCGGTGCGCTGCAGCAGCGCAATGGTCGAAGAGGTATTGCTGCCATGATGTGGAACCTGGATAAGTGTAGACGCCAGATGCTGCCAGTAGCGGCTCAGCATTGCCCGTTCTGCTACCGCTTCGATATCACCGGTGAGCAAAATACTGCGCTGGCCGTCATCAACGCGCACCACGCAGGAGCGATTATTGCCGGTAGCAGTCGCTCCCGGCAGCGGCCAAAGCGCGCGAAAGGTTAAACCGCGCCACCGCCAGCGCTCTCCCCTTCTGCACGCGCGATGCCCCACCCACCCCAGAGGGCTGCGTATCCAGGCCGCTGGCCAGACCTGGCGTATCGAATTCAGGCCGCCGCGGTGGTCAAGATGCTCATGGCTCAAAATAATCCCTTCCACCCGCAGATGGTGCCAGCGTAGCCAGGGGATGATAATCAGTTGACCGCTGTCGCCCTCGGGCCAGGCCAGGCCGGTGTCATAGAGGATTGCAGCCCCCTGCCGTTCGATGACCATCGCCAGCCCCTGTCCGACGTCCAGCATCGTCACCCGCCACTCCTCCTTCGCCATCGGCCGCCAGAAGGGCCAGCTCAGCAGTACGATGCTGCTCAGACACAGCGCCGGAAGCGAGCGCCAGGCGTGAAAGCGCCAGACAATCAGCAGCAGCCAGGGCAGTGCGCTGACGCCCGTCCAGCGAGAATCCAGCGGCAGCCAGCCCTGCGGCAGCCCGCGCAGAAACCAGAACAGCGCCGCCAGCAGGCGATCTACCGATAGCCATAGCGCCATCTCAACCACCGCAGGGCCGCAAAGGTGCAGCAGCATCGCTGCCAGAATAAGGGGCACGATGGCAAAAGTGACCAGCGGCACGGCAACAAGGTTCGCCAGCCACGAGGTCAGGCTGATACCGTGAAAGATAACAATCTGCATCGGCAACAGCAGCAGCATTAGCCCGAACTGCAGGTGGCTTAGCCCCAGCAACTGGCGCAGCAGCCAGCCCCGCGATGTCGGGGGCCGCGGCACCAGCTGATACCAAAAAATGAGCGTCGCCACGGCAAACACCGATAGCCACAGGCTGTCGGATAGCACGGCCAGCGGATCGCTAAACAGAATGGCACCCACGCAGCATATTCCTATTTGCCATGACGACCAGCGCCTGCCGGATAGCCGCAGCCCGCAGCCGACGGTGAGTGCGACGCAGGTTCGCAGTGCCGGTGGCTGCATGCCAGTAAGCCAGGCATAGAACAGCGCGCAGGCCAGGCCAATCAGCAGCGGCAGCTGCCAGACAATCCAGCGGCAGGGGAAAAAGAACTGCACGCCGCGAGTCAGTAGCCCACCCAGTATTGCACCCAACGCAATATGTAAACCGGAGATGGCCATCAGATGGGAGGTCCCCGTTTGTTGCATCAAGGCCTTGATCTCCTTCGGCACCACCAGCCGCTCCCCCATCCCTAACCCTAATATCACCGACCGCCACGGCAGCGCATCGAGGGTGCGGGTTAACGAGTGCAAATAGGCCGCGCGTCGGCTACAGCGCAGGTCAAGGGCTTCTGCGGACGTGAAGCGTCCGGTTACGGGGCGAGACTGTGCCAGGGCAAAACGCTGGCTGTCAAAACCGCCGTCGTTAAGCTGGCCGTGTACCGGGCGAATGTGGACGGTCATCATCCAGCGCTGTCCCGCGCACGGCGGTTCGGGAAGCGCCTGGCCGTAGAGCGCGATCCCCGGCGCCGGGAACAGCCGCCGTCCGTCAACCCGGATGAGGCTTCCCTGATGGGTGGTCTGCCCGTCCGTCGCCGTCAGCTCTACCTCTACCCGCCGAGGGCTACCGGGTAAAGCGTGCGTCGGCCAGATGACCTGGTGAGCGCTCAGCACGCCCCAGAGGAAAAAAAGCAGCGTCAGCGCCGCGAAACGTAAGGGCCGCCAGCGCAGTAGCAATGGTACAAGCGCCAGGCCCGTCAGCCACCACAGGGTAGCCAGCTCGGGCAACCGCGCGAGCAGCAGCAGCGGCAAGACTCCGACGATCGCACAACCCGCAAGCTGGGGTAAACGCATGCCAACCTCCCTGTTTCAGGGAAGTATCGCGTCGGGTTAGTTGATAGTCATCCAGCAAGGTCGCGGCGCGGGTGCCGGCTTCCTGGAATATCGGCGCCTTGCGCTAAAGCAGGCAGAGGTTTGCGAGGAAGGTCGGATTGCGGGCATAAAAAAAGCACCCTCAGGTGCTTTTTTTATCTTCAGAGTACGTTAACGCCGTTCAGCGGAACTTACTCTTCGTAAATATTGGCGCGGTCGCGTAGTTCTTTCCCAGGCTTAAAGTGCGGAACGTACTTGCCTTCCAGTTCGACTTTATCGCCAGTTTTCGGGTTACGCCCGGTGCGAGGTGCTCGGTAATGCAAAGAGAAGCTGCCGAAACCGCGGATTTCAATGCGCTCACCTTGAGCAAGCGTTGAGGCCATATGTTCCAGCATTTCTTTAACAGCATCTTCAACCGCTTTCGCAGGAATGTGGGATTGCTGGCTGGCAAGTCTTTCTATCAATTCTGACTTGGTCATTTTTCCTCCGGTTTCCTTCAGGGCCAGATTAGCTAACAGCTTTAAACAAGGGCGGCCGTAGCCGCCCTTTGTGCTTGATTACAGGACGAATCCTGCAATCTGTCAAGTAAACTCGTCGTAATTCAGGTTGTTGTAACCCGAAAGACTAAGATTACTCGCCTTTAGCTGCTTTGAAAGCTTCAGCCATTGCGTTGTTAGAGAAGTTTGCATCTTCCTGTTTGTTAACAGTTGCGATTGCATCTTTCTCATCAGCTTCGTCTTTCGCACGAACAGACAGGCTGATTGCGCGGTTTTTACGATCAACGCCGGTGAATTTAGCTTCAACGTCATCGCCAACGCTCAGAACCAGAGTCGCATCTTCAACGCGGTCACGGGATGCTTCAGAAGCACGCAGGTAACCTTCAACGCCGTCAGCCAGTTCTACGGTTGCGCCTTTAGCGTCAACTGCAGTGACTTTACCGTTTACGATTGCGCCTTTCTTGTTCAGTGCAACCCAGTTGTTGAACGGATCTTCTGCGAGCTGCTTAACGCCCAGAGAGATACGCTCACGCTCTGCGTCAACCTGCAGAACAACTGCTGCGATTTCGTCGCCTTTTTTGTATTCACGTACTGCTTCTTCGCCTGCAACGTTCCAGGAGATGTCAGACAGGTGAACCAGGCCATCGATGCCGCCGTCCAGGCCGATGAAGATACCGAAGTCAGTGATAGACTTGATTTTACCTTCAACACGGTCGCCCTTGTTGTGGGTTTCCGCGAACTGCTGCCATGGGTTGTTTTTGCACTGCTTCAGGCCCAGGGAGATACGACGACGTTCTTCGTCGATATCCAGAACCATAACTTCCACTACGTCGCCAACGTTAACAACTTTGGATGGGTGGATGTTTTTGTTGGTCCAATCCATTTCGGAAACGTGAACCAGGCCTTCAACGCCTTCTTCGATTTCAACGAAGCAGCCGTAGTCGGTCAGGTTGGTCACGCGACCGGTCAGTTTGGTACCTTCCGGATAACGCTTAGCGATAGCTACCCACGGATCTTCGCCCAGCTGTTTCAGGCCCAGAGATACACGGGTACGCTCGCGGTCGAACTTCAGCACTTTAACAGTGATTTCGTCGCCAACGTTTACGATTTCGCTCGGGTGCTTAACGCGTTTCCACGCCATGTCGGTGATGTGCAGCAGGCCATCGACGCCGCCCAGATCAACGAATGCGCCGTAGTCAGTGAGGTTCTTAACGATACCTTTGACTTCCATGCCTTCCTGCAGGTTTTCCAGCAGCTGATCGCGTTCTGCGCTGTTCTCGGATTCGATAACGGCACGACGGGAAACAACAACGTTGTTACGCTTCTGGTCCAGCTTGATTACTTTGAACTCAAGCTCTTTGCCTTCCAGGTGCAGCGTGTCGCGAACCGGACGAACGTCAACCAGGGAACCCGGCAGGAACGCGCGAATACCATTCAGCTCAACAGTGAAGCCACCTTTAACTTTGCCGTTGATAACACCGACTACAGTTTCAGCTTCTTCGTAAGCTTTTTCCAGCGTGATCCAAGCTTCGTGACGTTTAGCTTTTTCACGGGACAGCAGGGTTTCACCGAAGCCGTCTTCTACTGCATCCAGAGCAACGTCAACTTCGTCACCGACCTGGATTTCCAGCTCGCCCTGGGCGTTTTTGAACTGCTCTGCCGGAATGGCAGACTCAGATTTCAGACCGGCGTCAACCAGTACGATATCTTTGTCGATAGCAACAACAACACCACGAACGATGGAACCCGGACGGGTTTCGATTGTTTTTAAGGATTCTTCAAATAGTTGAGCAAAAGATTCAGTCATGTTTAATCTTCAGGTTTCATATTTAACGTCCACCTGGCTCCGTGCCGGATGGGGTTGTTTAACATACCCGCTAACACTCCGTTGCTGCGGGGGTACTGCTATAATTCGGAGGCCGCTGCGCTTTGCCGATAACGGCTAAGCGGCTGCCAATTTCTCGCGCGCATATTGTAGCGCTTTTTCAATTACTTGCTCAATGTTTAGTTCAGTAGAATCGAGAACTAAAGCATCGGCAGCCGGGACAAGTGGCGCCACGCTGCGATTACGATCGCGGTCGTCACGCTCTTTTATCTCGGATAAAAGGCGGTCAAAGTTAACACTAAAGCCCTTTTCCTGCAACTGCAGCATGCGCCGATGCGCACGTTCTTGCGCGGACGCATCAAGGAAAATTTTCACCGGCGCATCGGGGAACACCACGGTACCCATATCTCGTCCGTCGGCAATCAGACCCGGCAGTTCGCGAAACGCGCGCTGACGGCGCAGCAGGGCTTCACGCACCCGGGGAAAAGCCGCGGCTTTCGAAGCAGTATTCGCCACTTCCTGCGTGCGGATTGCCGCGCTGACGTCCTCACCTTCAAGGATAACTTCGAGGCTGCCATCGGTGGAAATAAAGCGCACGTCCAGGTGCGCAGCCAGCGGCACCAGGGCTTCTTCAGACTCGACGTCCACATGATGATGCAGCGCGGCCAGCGCCAGAACGCGATAGATGGCGCCGGAATCGAGCAAATGCCAGCCTAACGCTTCCGCCATCGCCTTGCACAACGTTCCCTTACCCGCACCGCCAGGCCCATCAATGGTGATTACCGGAATAGCTGCCGTCATCTTTTTCTCCTTCAGCAAGGCGCATAGAATATAAACGCCGCGCATTATACGCATCTATACGACGGAAAGTGAGCATTGGATGCAAAATACGGACGACCGGAAATGAAATGCAGAATAATTGCGCAATTATAGCGGGCTGACGGCATATCAGCCCGCAGATAACAAAGCTTTACGTTGGCGCAACCGCAGGCGCTTACGCCTGGGTGCTAATCCGCGCCAGCTGTTCGAAGTAGTCAGGGAAGGTTTTGGCCGTACACTTCGGATCGAGGATCGTCACCGGCGTGTCGGAAAGCGCCACCAGCGAGAAGCACATCGCCATGCGGTGATCGTTATAGGTGCCAATCTCAGCAAACTGCAGCTCCAGCGGAGGCGTAATGCGGATGTAATCCTCGCCCTCTTCCACTTCAGCGCCGACTTTGCGCAGTTCGGTGGCCATCGCGAACAGGCGATCGGTCTCTTTTACCCGCCAGTTATAAATATTACGCAGCGTAGTGGTGCCTTTGGCAAACAGCGCCGCGGTGGCGATAGTCATTGCCGCATCCGGAATATGGTTCATATCCATATCGATGGCGTTCAGCTCGCCGCGGGTACAGGCAATATAGTCATCGCCCCAGCTGACGATAGCGCCCATTTTTTCCAGCACGTCAGCAAAGCGGATATCGCCCTGCACGCTGTTACGGCCGATACCGGTGACTTTCACCGTACCGCCCTTAATGGCACCCGCCGCGAGGAAGTAGGATGCCGAAGAGGCATCGCCCTCAACCAGGTAGTCGCCCGGAGAACGGTACTGCTGATTGCCGCGAACGACAAAACGCTGATAGGACTGGTTTTCAACGTCCACGCCGAAGGTCTTCATCAGATGCAGCGTAATATCAATGTACGGTTTGGAAACCAGATCGCCTTTAATGGTGATAACGGTATCCTGCGGCGCCAGCGGCGCAGCCATCAGCAGAGCGGTAAGGAACTGGCTGGAAACGCTGCCGTCAACATCAACGCTGCCGCCGGCAAAGCCGCCGCGCAGGCGCAGAGGCGGATAGTTTTCCAGCTCCAGATACTCAATTTGGGCGCCACCCTGACGTAACGCATCAACCAGATGACCAATCGGACGCTCTTTCATCCGCGGTTCACCGGTCAGCACGATATCGTTGCTTCCCAGACACAGAGCTGCCGCCAGCGGGCGCATCGCGGTCCCGGCGTTGCCAAGGAACAGCTCCAGCGCGCTATTCGCCCGCAGCGGACCACCGTTGCCGGTCACTTCGCAGCGGGTACGATCGGAGGACAGGGTGTAATGAACTCCCAAGGCGCTCAGGGCATTCAGCATGTGGCGAACATCGTCGCTGTCCAGCAGGTTGGTCAGCACCGTAGTGCCACGGGCTAATGCCGCCAGCAGCAAAGCGCGGTTAGAGACACTTTTAGACCCAGGCAGGTTCACGGTGCCATCCACGCGCGCGATGGGTTGTAACGTCAGGGATTCCATCAAACTCAACTCTCAAAAAAACGGAATAAAAACCCCGCAGACCGGCTGCGGGGATGAAAAGCACAACAATGATTAGCCGTGACGACGTTCAAAGTCCTGCATAAAGTCGGTCAGCGCCTGCACGCCTGCCAGCGGCATCGCGTTATAGATAGATGCGCGCATGCCGCCCACGACGCGGTGCCCCTTCAGTGAATGCAGGCCAGCGGCGAAGGACTCTTCGAGGAACAGCTTGTCCAGCGCGCTGTCGGCCAGCTGGAACGGAACGTTCATGCGCGAGCGGTTGGCCGCCGCCACGTCGTTACGATAGAAGCTGCTGCCGTCGATCGTGCCGTAGAGCAGATCGGCTTTTTGCTGGTTGATTTTATCCATTGCCGCCACACCGCCGTGCTCTTTCAGCCATTTGAATACCAGCCCAGAGAGGTACCAGGCAAAGGTCGGCGGCGTGTTGAACATGGAATCATTGGCATCAAGCACGGAGTAATCGAGTATTGACGGACAGGCGACGTTCGCTTTACCCAGCAGGTCTTCGCGAACGATCACCAGCGTCAGCCCCGCCGGGCCAATGTTTTTCTGCGCGCCGGCGTAGATAACACCAAAGCGGCTGACGTCGATCGGCGCGGACAAGATAGTCGAGGAGAAATCAGCGGCAACAACGACGTCATCACCGAAGTTCGGTGTTTCGTCAATGGCGATGCCGTCGATGGTTTCATTCGGGCAGTAGTGCAGGTAGGCGGCGCCCGGCGTCAGCTGCCATTCGCTCATCGGCCGGACGGCCCGCAGGCCATCAACGGTGACTTTGGCATCAATGGTATTTGGCGAACAGTATTTTTTCGCTTCTTTGATGGCGCTTGCTGCCCAGTAGCCAGCGTCAACGTAGTCAGCGGTGGTTTTATCGCCGAGCAGGTTCAGCGGGACGCCAGCGAACTGGCCGCGACCGCCGCCATGGCAGAATAAAACTTTGTAGTTGGAGGGGATGTTGAGCAGATCGCGAAAATCCTGCTCCGCCGCCTCGGCCACCTGGATAAACTCTTTACCACGGTGACTGATCTCCATTACCGACGTTCCCAGACCCTGCCAGTCGCAAAGCTCCTGCTGAGCCAGTTTGAGAACTTCCGCCGGCAGCATTGCCGGGCCCGAACTAAAGTTATAGACCTGAGCCATTTCCCCTCACCACGTTGCTATGTTATTTGCCCGCGAACCGTCGCGTGCATATGTTATTCCGGTATCTGAACCATGATAATTCGAGCTGCGGACGGACGACCAGTGGATTCTTCCGCTGGCGCCTGCTGAAGTCAGCGGCCGGCTTGCACGAGTGCGGCCAGCGCACATGCAGCCTGAAGTATGACGGGTACATCGGTTTTATCATTCAGCGACACGCATCGCAATGCCTAAAACTTATGAGCGGAAAAATATGATCGGCTTCACACAAAACAATTCACTAGCCCTCCGTAACAAAACCGACAAAAAGGCTGTCAGGTGATGCGTTTAGCTCTGCTAACCCTCGCCCATTCTGGATTTTGACAGCGCCGACATAATTGCTTTTTACCGGCCTGAATAACGATCACCTGGCTACAGCGCACGCAGGCGTATTCGCCGGTTTCAGGAATGGTCACAAAACGTTCATAGCAGCCATCCGGCAGAATACATAGCCCCGGCTTAACCTCTTCATCAGCGTAATAGTACATACTGATTTGCCCGTTAGTTTCCATTATCGCCAGCCGAACCTGGCCGAGCTGCTCCACGCTGTAGAGGCGAAGTTCCATAAAAAACTCGAACTCGGTCATGTTGGCGCGGTTGACTTTTTCCCACGCCAGCTCCCCTTCTTCGACGATGATCACCGGCTTCCCTTCCAGCAGGTTTTCCAGCTTCTCGCTTTTTGACATCAGCCACATCACCAGGCGGTAGAGCAGCGCCAGAGTGACAAACACGACGAATACCGGGATCAGCGGCACGTCGTCATAAAAGGCGACGTCCCCGGCCGCAGAGCCTAGCGTCAAAATGATCAGCACTTCAAAGAGCGACATCTGGCGGACGCCGCGCCGTCCGGTAATTTTAAGGAACAGGAAAACCAGCAGGAAGGTAAAGAGGCTGCGCAGCGCGACCTCCCCTAAAAACTCCGGCGGAACTTTATCAAACGCCATGCGATGAAGATCGAACGCTTTCATTTTTTAATGCCTTAACAGTAGGTTACTGCCTGTAAGCATAGCCCAGGCTTTTATTTTCGCCGGGGCCTTCACGAAGATAGCGCCTGACACACAAACCCCGTATCATTGCGCGCTTTACGTACGAAAAAAGTGACCGCTATGACTCAAACGTTTATCCCCGGCAAAGACGCCGCCCTGGAAGATTCCATCGCTCGCTTCCAGCAGAAATTGCTCGACCTCGGATTTGATATTGAAGAGGCCTCGTGGCTGAATCCGGTACCGCACGTGTGGTCAGTTCATATCCGCGATAAAGCCTGCTCGCTGTGCTTCACCAACGGCAAAGGCGCGACCAAAAAAGCGGCGCTGGCCTCTGCGCTGGGCGAGTACTTCGAACGTCTGTCGACCAACTATTTCTTCGCTGACTTCTGGTTAGGCGAAACCATCGCTAACGGGCCGTTTGTTCACTATCCAAACGAAAAATGGTTCCCGCTGACCGAAGATGACGAAGTTCCGCAGGGGTTGCTCGATCCTCGCCTGCGCGCCTTCTACGATCCTGACGATCAGCTGACCGCCGGCATGCTGGTTGACCTGCAGTCGGGTAATGACGATCGCGGCGTTTGCGGCCTGCCGTTCACCCGTCAGTCCGACGGCGAAACCGTTTATATTCCGATGAATATCATTGGCAACCTGTACGTTTCTAACGGGATGTCCGCGGGCAACACCGCGAACGAAGCGCGCGTTCAAGCCCTGTCGGAAGTCTTTGAGCGCCATATCAAGAACCGCATCATTGCTGAAAGCATCAGCCTGCCGGAAATCCCTGCCGACGTGATGGCCCGCTATCCGGGCGTGGTGGAGTCGATTAATAAGCTGGAAGCGGAAGGTTTCCCGATTTTTGCTTACGACGGCTCGCTGGGCGGCAAGTATCCGGTGATCTGCGTGGTGCTGTTTAACCCGGAAAACGGGACCTGCTTCGCCTCCTTCGGCGCGCACCCTGACTTCGGCGTCGCGCTGGAGCGCACCGTCACCGAGCTGCTGCAGGGCCGTAGCCTGAAGGATCTCGACGTCTTCACGCCGCCAACCTTCGATGACGAAGAAGTGGCTGAACACGCCAACCTTGAAACCCACTTTATCGACTCCAGCGGCCTGATCTCCTGGGATATGTTCAAACAGGATGCCGACTATCCGTTCGTCGACTGGAGCTTCTCCGGTACCACGGAAGAAGAGTTCGCCACCCTGATGGCCATCTTTAAAGAAGAAGATAAAGAGGTCTACATCGCCGATTACGAGCACCTGAGCGTCTACGCCTGTCGGATTATCGTTCCGGGGATGTCGGATATCTATCCGGCAGAAGACCTGTGGCTGGCGAACAACAGCATGGGCAGCCATCTGCGCGAAACGCTCCTCTCTCTGCCGGGCAGCGAGTGGGAGAAAGAGGACTATCTGGCGCTGATTGAGCAGCTGGACGATGAAGGTAATGACGACTTCACCCGCGTTCGCGAACTGCTGGGCCTCGCAACGGGCAAAGACAACGGCTGGTATACGCTGCGTATTGGCGAACTGAAAGCGATGCTGGCGCTGGCCGGCGGCGATCTGGAGCAGGCGCTGATCTGGACGGAGTGGACGATCGAGTTCAATGCATCAATTTTCAGCGCAGAGCGCGCCAACTACTACCGCTGCCTGCAAACGCTGCTGCTGCTGAGCCAGGAAGAAGAGCGCCAGCCGCTGCAGTACCTGAACGCCTTTGTGCGCATGTACGGCGCAGATGCAGTGGAAGCCGCCAGCGCTGCGCTAAGCGGCGAAGCGCCGTTCTACGGCCTGCAGGCGGTAGATAGCGATCTGCACGCTTTCCCGGCCCATCAGTCCTTACTGAAAGCCTACGAGAAGCTGCAGCGTGCTAAAGCGGCGTACTGGGCTAAATAGCCTTTAGCGCCGCCTGAAGTGCCCCATCACGGAGTCGTTTACGGCTCCGTTTTTTTATATTTTATTCACGGGACCAATAATTTGTAGTTGTGACGTTAATTTACGGTGAAAATTGATCGCACAACAGTTTGGAGATGTTAATTTTAATAAAAATACTCCATTTTAATTAACCGTTGCCGTTGCCCAAGAATGAAAAAAATCAACATATTTTGTAAATATTAAACTTTATTTTTCTCTTAATAAACATTAAGTTACAATTAATTACCGCAAAAACCATACGCTAAACGGGCTTATAGTTCCGGTGGGATATGATCTACATCAATTTCCCTTCTATAATGCTTTGTTAGTATCTCACCGCCAACTTATATAAAGAGAGAGTTAGTGTGAAAGCTGACAACCCTTTTGATCTATTACTCCCCGCTGCGATGGCGAAAGTCGCCGAAGAAGCGGGTGTCTATAAAGCGACAAAGCACCCGATGAAGACCTTTTATCTGGCGATTACCGCTGGTGTCTTTATCTCCATTGCTTTTGTCTTCTACATCACCGCGACGACCGGTACTGCCGCGATGCCTTTCGGTATTGCCAAGCTTATTGGGGGGATCTGCTTTTCACTCGGCCTGATTCTGTGCGTCATCTGCGGTGCTGACCTGTTTACCTCCACCGTACTTATCGTTGTGGCGAAAGCCAGCGGCAGGATTACCTGGGGTCAACTGGCAATAAACTGGCTCAACGTCTATGTTGGTAACCTGATAGGTGCGCTGCTGTTCGTGCTGCTGATGTGGCTATCGGGTGAATATATGGCCGCTAACGGCGGTTGGGGGCTAAACGTCCTGCAAACCGCTGACCACAAAATGCATCATACATTTATTGAAGCCGTCTGCCTGGGTATCCTGGCGAACCTGATGGTCTGCCTCGCGGTGTGGATGAGCTACTCCGGCCGCAGCCTGATGGACAAAGCAATGATTATGGTTCTGCCCGTAGCCATGTTCGTTGCCAGCGGCTTCGAGCACAGTATCGCTAACATGTTTATGATCCCGATGGGTATCGTAATCCGCGACTTTGCAAGCCCGGAATTCTGGACCGCAGTTGGTTCAACTCCGGAAAGTTTCTCTCACCTGACCGTCATGAACTTCATCACTGATAACCTGATTCCGGTAACTATCGGGAACATTATTGGCGGTGGTCTGCTGGTTGGGTTGACATACTGGGTCATTTACCTGCGTGGCGACAACCATCACTAAGGGTTGTTTCAGGCAGTAAATAAAAAATCCACTTAAGAAGGTAGGTGTTACATGTCCGAGCTTAATGAAAAGTTAGCCACAGCCTGGGAAGGTTTTGCGAAAGGTGACTGGCAGAACGAAGTCAACGTCCGTGACTTTATCCAGAAAAACTATACCCCGTACGAAGGTGACGAGTCCTTCCTGGCTGGCGCAACTGACGCGACCACCAAGCTGTGGGACAACGTAATGGAAGGTGTTAAACAGGAAAACCGCACTCACGCGCCTGTTGATTTTGACACTTCCCTTGCATCCACCATCACTTCTCACGACGCAGGCTACATCGAGAAAGCGCTCGAGAAAATCGTTGGTCTGCAGACTGAAGCTCCGCTGAAACGTGCGATTATCCCGTTCGGCGGCATTAAAATGGTTGAAGGTTCTTGCAAAGCGTACGATCGCGAGCTGGACCCGATGCTGAAAAAAATCTTCACCGAGTACCGTAAAACTCACAACCAGGGCGTTTTTGATGTTTACACCAAAGACATTCTGAACTGCCGTAAATCCGGCGTGCTGACCGGTCTGCCGGATGCCTACGGCCGCGGTCGTATCATCGGTGACTACCGTCGCGTTGCGCTGTACGGCATCGACTTCCTGATGAAAGACAAATACGCTCAGTTCCTGTCTCTGCAAGAAAGACTGGAAAACGGCGAAGATCTGGAAGCAACCATCCGTCTGCGCGAAGAGATCTCCGAGCAGTACCGTGCGCTGGGCCAGATCAAAGAAATGGCGGCCAAATACGGCTGCGATATCTCTGCACCGGCTAAAACCGCGCAGGAAGCTATCCAGTGGACCTACTTCGGTTACCTGGCTGCCGTTAAGTCTCAGAACGGCGCGGCAATGTCCTTCGGCCGTACCTCCAGCTTCCTGGATATCTTCATCGAACGCGACCTGAAAGCCGGTAAAATCACCGAGCAGGACGCTCAGGAAATGATTGACCACCTGGTCATGAAGCTGCGTATGGTTCGCTTCCTGCGTACTCCTGAGTATGATGAACTGTTCTCCGGTGACCCGATTTGGGCAACTGAATCAATCGGTGGTATGGGCGTTGATGGCCGTACTCTGGTAACCAAAAACAGCTTCCGCTTCCTGAACACCCTGTACACCATGGGGCCGTCTCCGGAGCCGAACATCACTATTCTGTGGTCTGAAAAACTGCCGCTGAGCTTCAAAAAATACGCGGCTAAAGTCTCCATCGATACCTCTTCTCTGCAGTATGAGAATGACGATCTGATGCGTCCTGACTTCAACAATGATGACTACGCTATCGCTTGCTGCGTAAGCCCGATGGTTGTTGGTAAGCAAATGCAGTTCTTCGGTGCTCGCGCTAACCTCGCGAAAACCATGCTGTACGCTATCAACGGCGGCGTTGATGAAAAACTGAAAATGCAGGTTGGTCCTAAGTCTGAACCGATCAAAGGCGACGTTCTGAACTTTGACGAAGTCATGGAACGCATGGATCACTTCATGGACTGGCTGGCTAAACAGTACGTCACCGCGCTGAACATCATCCACTACATGCACGACAAGTACAGCTACGAAGCTTCTCTGATGGCGCTGCACGATCGTGACGTTGTTCGCACCATGGCATGTGGTATCGCCGGTCTGTCCGTTGCCGCTGACTCCCTGTCCGCTATCAAATATGCGAAAGTTAAACCGATTCGTGACGAAGACGGTCTGGCAGTCGACTTCGAAATCGAAGGCGAATACCCGCAGTTTGGTAACAACGACTCTCGCGTAGATGACATGGCGGTCGATCTGGTTGAACGTTTCATGAAGAAAATTCAGAAACTGACTACCTACCGCAACGCTATCCCGACTCAGTCCGTTCTGACCATCACTTCTAACGTTGTGTATGGTAAGAAAACCGGCAACACCCCTGACGGTCGTCGCGCTGGCGCTCCGTTCGGACCAGGTGCTAACCCGATGCACGGTCGTGACCAGAAAGGTGCCGTTGCCTCTCTGACCTCCGTTGCAAAACTGCCGTTTGCGTACGCTAAAGATGGTATCTCTTACACCTTCTCTATCGTTCCTAACGCTCTGGGTAAAGACGACGAAGTTCGTAAAACTAACCTGGCTGGTCTGATGGACGGTTACTTCCACCACGAAGCTTCTATCGAAGGCGGTCAGCACCTGAACGTCAACGTTATGAACCGTGAAATGCTGCTCGACGCGATGGAAAACCCGGAAAAATATCCGCAGCTGACCATCCGCGTATCCGGCTATGCAGTACGTTTTAACTCCCTGACTAAAGAGCAGCAGCAGGACGTTATCACTCGTACCTTCACTCAGACCATGTAACGGGTTTTGACTGAAATCGCGATATAAAAAGCGTACAATAAAGGCTCCACGCAAGTGGGGCCTTTTTAGCAATACCTCCCACCCCCCCAGTCTCTTTTGTCCGCTATCTATACTCAATGGATAACTGCCAAAACAGACTTAGAGCCTATCCCATTAGGCGTAATTGTCGCAGCCAGTTTGAACACGGACAGCGCGCAACAACCGGAGCGTACACGTAGTACGTGAGGATTGTGAGCACTGCCCAGGTTCAAAATGGTAAGTAAAATAGCCTAATGGGACTGGCTCTTAAACACAGCCGGTTTGAGCTGTGCATCACAGGTCCCGGACGGACCGAATCTGGAGATACCACCGCAATGTCAACTATTGGTCGCATTCACTCCTTTGAATCCTGTGGCACCGTCGATGGGCCTGGGATCCGCTTCATCACCTTCTTCCAGGGCTGCCTGATGCGCTGCCTGTACTGCCATAATCGCGATACCTGGGATACCCACGGCGGTACCGAAGTCACCGTCGAAAGCCTGATGAAAGAGGTTGTCACCTACCGTCACTTTATGAACGCATCCGGCGGCGGTGTGACCGCGTCCGGCGGTGAGGCTATCCTGCAGGCTGAATTCGTACGCGACTGGTTCCGCGCCTGCCGCAAGGAGGGCATCCACACCTGCCTCGATACCAACGGCTTCGTTCGTCGCTACGATCCGGTGATTGACGAGCTGCTTGAAGTGACCGATCTGGTGATGCTTGACCTTAAGCAGATGAATGATGAAATCCACCAAAATCTGGTCGGCGTCTCTAACCACCGTACGCTGGAGTTTGCCCGCTATTTGTCGCAGAAGAATATCAACGTCTGGATCCGCTACGTGGTGGTACCCGGCTGGTCAGATGATGATGATTCCGCGCACCGCCTCGGCGAGTTTACCCGCGATATGGGCAACGTCGAAAAAATCGAGCTGCTGCCGTATCACGAGCTGGGCAAGCATAAATGGGTGGCGATGGGTGAAGAGTACAAGCTTGACGGCGTGCATCCGCCGAAGAAAGAGACCATGGAGCGCGTAAAAGGCATTCTCGAGCAGTATGGCCATAAGGTTATGTACTAGCTAAAGCTTGCCTCTTAGCAAGAGCCCCGGATAACGACGCTGGAGGTCTTATCCGGGCCAGGCCTTTCTTCAGCAGCATCAGGACATAAAGTATTGCGACAGCTTGCTGGTCACGCTCTCAATTGAGAAAATACGTTTTTGATGCGCTTTACGGTACTCAGCGTAGCGCTCGTCCTGCTCCTCCAGCGCGCTAAGGATCCGATCGGCCACCATCATTGCCCCCGCAATCTCGGCAAACCCTGATTCCCCCTCCCCCTGTAAAGCCACGGCTGCCTGTAGATTCCAGTCAGACAGGCGCGCCAGGGGCGCAAACGTACCGCGAGTCAGCGACAGTATTTTAACCCCCTGCTGCTTCGCCAGCGATAATGCCTGCATCATATCCGCCGATGCCTGCTCGGTATGAATAACGATAATCCCGGTTTTTTGACTATCAGACGACATCGGCAGCGCCGCCGGGTAAGAGCGGTCGACAAAACCAGCGGCTTTCCCCATGTTGATTAAGTTCATCTGGAGAAACAGCGCCACCGGCACCGCCGTACCTACCGCATAAATTGCAATGTTATTCAGTGAATTAAGCCAAACTGCCGCCGCCTGAAGCTCCTGAGCGTCAATGATGGCGTTGCTATCACGAATGCTTGCCAGCACGGGAGCTATCTCTTCATTACCGCCGTCCTCCGATCGCGTCGCCCCCTGCTCAATCGCCAACGTCGTTCTGAAATCAGAAAAGCCTTTAAAGCCAAACGCCCGGCAAAAACGCGTAATGCTGCCCTCGCTGGTATCGACGGAGTCGGCCAGTTCCGAAATGGTATGCCGCATCACAAAATCAGGATTTTCGGTGATAAAGCGGCCGACCTTTTCCAGTATCGGGCTAAGGCCTGCAGACTCATTTCTTATGTTTATCAATAAATTACTGTCTATATGGCTCATATTTCGCCTTTATTGCTCAAAATGCAAACACAGTCACATCTTTCATCTCACATCCAGGATAATAATTATTATCTCACAAGATAAAATAAAAATTATTATTTTTACAAACAGGAGAACATCTAATGAAAGGTCTCATCGTCTGTCGTACCGGTATGGGCAGCTCTCTGATGCTCAAAATCAAAGCACAAAAAATCATCGATAAACACCGCTGGGATGTCGAACTGGAGCATGACGTACTTTCCGGCCTGAGGACCTGGCGAGATATCGATTTCGTTATCACTATGCGCGATCTCACCGATGAAGTCGAAGCCGCTGGGTTCAGGGCCATCGGGATAACCGATCTGATGAACAGCGAAGAGATGGAATCTGCGCTCATCAGCGTCATCCAGGGCAACTAAATTCTCCCGGAGGCAATATGGATTTCCTCAGATTTATTGTATTCGACATTCTGGGCGTTACCCCACTTTTAGTTGGTTTTATCGCATTAATTGGCTTATTAATTCAACGCAAACCGATTGAAAAGGTGCTCTCCGGCACCTTCAAAACTATCGTCGGGTTTCTGGTTTTTGCCGGCGGCGCCGGACTGGCGGTAACCTCGCTTGGCAACTTTCAGACGCTGTTCAGCGATGGGTTTGGTCTGAAAGGCGTGATGCCGCTGTCGGAAGCGCTCACCGGGCTGGCGCAGACTAAATTCGCGATGTGCGTGTCGCTGATTATGGTCATCGGTTTTGGCTGGAATCTGTTCTTTGCTCGCGTCACCCCGTTTAAGTACATCTTTCTCACCGGGCAGCATAATCTCTATCTCTCGGCCCTGCTCACCGTCACGCTGAAAGCGCTTGGCTATAGCGATATGACCACGATTATTGTCGGCTCAATTCTGCTCGGCCTCGCCGCGTGCCTTTATCCGGCCATCGCCCAACCCTGGATGAGAAAAATCACCGGCAATGATGAAATCGCCATGGGGCACTACGTTACGCTGGCCTACGCGGCATCCGGATGGATCGGTTCGAAGGTCGGCGATCCGAAACAGTCGACGGAGAAGCTGAATCTGCCCGGCTGGCTGGGGATCTTTAAAGATTATATTGTCTCCGTTTCGATCTCGGTCAGTATCTTCTACTACATCGCCGCTCTCGCGGCCGGAAAAGAGGCCGTAACGGCGGCGGCCGGCGGGATGCACTGGCTGGTCTATCCGCTGTTCCAGTCGCTGACGTTCACCGCTTCGCTGTATATCATTATTACCGGCGTACGCCTGCTGCTCTCCGAAATCGTCCCCGCGTTCCTCGGTATTTCGGAGAAATTCATACCTAACGCCAAACCCGCGCTCGACTGTCCCGTGGTCTTCCCCTACGCGCCAACCGCTACGGTGCTGGGATTTATCTCTTCATTTATCGGCGGGCTGGTGGTGATGGGGTTCCTCGCGATCCTCGGTCAGACCGTCATTATCCCGGTCGCCATCCCCTATTTCTTTATCGGCGCCACCGCCGCGGTGTTTGGTAACGCCTCCGGCGGCTGGAAAGGCGCGATTGCCGGGAGCTTTATCACCGGGATCCTCATCGGCATCGGGCCGGCCCTGATCTACCCGATTATGGAGTCCGTTGGTCTGTCGGGAACCAGCTTCCCGGAAACTGATTTCGTCGCGCTTGGCCTGGTCGTGTACTACATCGGCAAAATGCTGCCATAGGAGGAAACAACGTGAATATTGCAGAACTAAAGTCCCACGCGCTCGCTGCACGATGCGATATCGTTAGCATGATCTATGAATCAGGGATCGGCCATCCGGGCGGCGCCCTGTCAATCATCGATATTCTGACCTGGCTCTACTACGAGGAAGTGGACCTCAGTCGCTCCCCCCGTTCGCGCATCGTCATGAGTAAAGGCCATGCCGTCGCCGCCCAGTACGCCATGCTTTATCAGATGGGTAAGATTGAACGCCGGGAGTTCAGCACCTTCCGCCAGATCGATTCCCGCCTGCAGGGCCACCCCAGCATCAAGGCGCTCCCCGACGTCGATGCCACCACCGGCCTGCTCGGCCAGGGTCTGTCGGTTGCCCTGGGGATGGCGGCAGCGAAAAAACGCCGTAACGATCCCCATCGGGTATTTGCGATCCTCGGCGACGGCGAGATGCATGAAGGGCAAATCTGGGAAACCCTGCAGCAGGCCGCCCATATGAAAATGGACAACCTGGTCGCCATCGTCGATTACAACCGCTTCTCGTCACACGATCCGGTCAATGAGGTGGTCAACCTTGAGCCGCTGGCTGACAAAATCCGCTGTTTTGGCTGGCATGTGCTGGAGCTTCTTAACGGCAATGACATGCACCAGGTTGCCGATACCCTGATGCTCTCCCGCCATCTAAAAGGCAAGCCGGTTGCCATTATTGCGCATACCACCAAAGGCTCCGGCGTTAGCTATATGGAAAATAACGGCGACTGGCACTCAAAAACCCCCACCCGGGAACAGTATCAGCAGGCAATGGAGGAGTTACAGTGATGAAAGCCCCACGCGATGAAATCGGTAACGCGCTGATCGCCCTGAAACAAAAGGGCTACCCCGTGGTTGCCATCGACAGCGACTTAGCCAGCTCAACCCGCACGGACCAGTTTCAGGCCCTCTATCCCGAGGCGTTTTTCGAAATGGGTATTGCGGAGGGCTCGGCAATGAGCTTCGCGACCGGACAGGCGCTTGAGGGGTTTATGCCCTTCTACGTCAATTTTGCGATGTTTGTAACGGGCACCGCCTGGACTCAGCTGCGGCAGGCCTGCTATGCCAAAGCTAACGTCAAACTGGTCGGCAGCCATCCCGGTATGGATGACGGACCGGACGGCGCCTCGCACCATGCGCTGGAAGATCTCGCCCTGACCCGCGTGCTGCCGGGATTAACGGTCCTGACGCCTGCGGATGCCGAAGAAATCGCGGAAGCCTTCGAACAGGCGGCCAATATTACGGGTCCGGTCTATATTCGCGTCGCCCGCGAGCCGATGCCGGTTCGCGATAAGAGCACGATTCCGCGGGTTACCGATATCGCGGCCATCGCCAGCTGCGGGAATGATTTTGCCATTCTCTTTGAGGGTACGGTGCTGGAGCAGGCCACCGATGGCTACGAGAAGCTGCTCGCCAGCGGTAAAAGAGGCAGGCTGATTCACGTAGCGCAGCTCAAACCCTTCAACCATGAGGCGTTCGCTGCGCTGGTTGCCGACTGTCCGCTCATCGCCACCCTTGAGAATCATAGCGTAAATGGAGGTCTCGGCGGCCAGATTGCCGAAGCGATGGCGCAGGCGGCCCACCCGGCGCGTCTGATACGCCTGGGAACTCAGGATACCTTCACCGAATCCGGCAATAGCCGTCAGCTAAAAGAGAAATATGGCATCTCCGGCGAGGCGCTATATCGCGCACTGAGCTAAGGCGCAGCGCGGGCCGGCCGCGGCCGGCTCGTTATCTGAGGAATTGATATGGACGACAAGCTTTTTGCCGCCAGCCAGTATGCGCAGCACGCTCTCAACTGGCGCAGCGCTGTTCGGCTCGCCTGTCAGCCTTTAGAGCTGCAGGGAAAGGTCACTGCGGAATACGCACAGGCGATTATCAGCGCCACGGAACAGCACGGTCCCTGGTACATACTGAGCCCTGAATTTGCGCTACCGCACGCGCGACCGGAAGACGGCGTGTTAAGCCACAACAGCGCGCTTTCGCTGCTTTGTTGCGGGGAAGGCGTTGAGTTTCCCGGCCATCCCGCTGTCCGGCTGATAGTCGTGCTGGCGGCAGCGGATAGCGAACAGCATATTCAAACCATCCAGCGACTGGTGTGCTGGTTAGATGAGGAGGACCGGCTGCAGCGGCTCGCTGCGATTGAGGAGCGCAGCCAGCTTGCGGCGCTTATCGCTTCTCATCAATAGCCAGCGGAGGTATCCCGCCGGCTATGGCTTGAGAAAATCAGGCGTGGGCCACCGGCGTCGGGTGGTGCCCCGCTTTGCGCAGCAGCGTCAGCAGGTAGATGAACGACACGCTCGCGATCATAATAAACAGCAAGTTATCGGAGAAATTCTGCATCAGCATCGCGGTAAGCGTTGGCCCAAGCAGGCTGCCGATGGTGTAGCTCATCAATAGCGCCTGGTTCATCGCCACCAGCTGATGGCGCTCAACTTTTTCGCATGCCCAGGCCATCGCCACCGGATACAGCGTAAAGCCGGAGGCGCCAAGGATAAACAGCGCGGGCGCCATCGCGGCCTGGCTAAGCATGGCCAGACAGCCGAGAATAACGATAAACACCTGAACGCGCAGTACCAGCAGGCGACCATAGCGATCCGCCAGGCGACCCACCGGCCACTGGCCAAAGATCCCGGCGCTCACCATCACCGCCATCCAGAAGCCAATCCCGGCGTCGCTCACTCCCTGATGGTTCAGCCACAGCGGCATAAGTCCGTACAGTGAGCCGAGGACGATCCCGGAAATAATGCAGCCATTAACGCCGTGACGAGCCTGGCGAAGTCTGAGCATTGGCCAGATGCGCGCCGGCTCGTGCGGCTCATCCGTCTGATTGACCACGCGCGTAAACAGCAGAGGAAGGATGGCGGCCAGCGCCAGACCGGTCACCCAGGGCAGGACGCTCATCAGGTCTGTCGGCAGCTTGCTCACCATCAGTTGGCCCAGCACGGTACCAACGTAGTAAACCATCATATACGCCGCCAGCAGGCGACCGCGGCTGCGGGTGGTCCCGCTGCACACCAGCGCGCTCTCTACCACGACCCAAATCATTGCGCAGCCCACGCCGGCCACAAAGCGCCAGCTGAACCAGGTCCAGAACCCCATCGTTACGCCAAGCCCAACGCAGCCGACGGCAAAAATCAGCGAGGCAAGATAGTAGCTGCGGTTAAAACCGAGATGCTTAATAACCCATCCGGCCAGCAGGGTTCCGACAAGATTACCGGTGAAATAGGATGAGCCGACCATCCCAACCTGCCACGTAGGCATGTTTTCATGGGCGAGCCAAAGCGGGACGAGGGTATTTAAAACCGCTATCGCCAGCGTCAACAAAAGCAGGCCGCAGAGCAACATTTGCACCGGCCGGGTGTAGATGGACATGGATATAAACCGTGAGGAAGTTCAGATTTCGTGCGCATCATGCCACCGCTATAAACATTGTCAATCCACCTGAAATCAGGCAGGACGCGGTTTCTCGGGCAACGATTGAAGTTTTTTATCCATCGGCGAGGCGGCAGAATTATTCTTTATATTATTCCATTGTTTTTATTAATTTATTGGAATTAACGGGCGGGAATATCAGTTGAAATATTTCATGAAGAGAGCGCATTTTTTATCGCGCCAGAACCGCGAGGTTCCGGCGCGAATAGCGGCTTAGCTAGCGATCGCCATACCCACCGTCATATGCAGACCGTAGAAGACCCCGCGGCCCACCATCTCACCCACCAGCACCAGCACAAATGCCAGGCCTAGCAGCGGCAACGCCGGCTGATATCCTTTAAGCATCGGTGCAACCCAGCACGCCAGGGCCAGCGCCAGGGCCGCAACGCGCCACGCCATCAGCGAGCCGTAGTCCGGCACCAGCGCAGACGCCTGCTGGATAGAGCTGTGGATAGTCGACAGCTCGCTTCCCTGCATCAGCACCACGGCCACGCTCGCCACCAGGGCCACCAGCGTTACGGCAGGCAGCAGACGCATCGCCCAGCCGTTCACGCCGGCCACGCGCAGCAGCAGATAGCCCAGCAGCGGTCCGCCGATAAACAGCGTCAGGAAGAAGCTCAGCGGCGTCCAGACGCTATACCAGGTCGGAACCGTATCAATGGTGTTGTACACCCGCACCATCATCCAGACGAAGATGACGCCCAGCACCATTGTTACGATCAGCCACAGGCTGCGCAGCCCGGCCGGCAGCTTCTTAACCGCCGCCAGCAGCCAGCCAATACCACCAACGGCGAAGAAGAGCGCTCCGCTGGCGATTTCATTACTCAGCGACGATGCTCCGACGCGGTTGAGCGAATTGAAGGCCCGCATCGGCGACCCCAGGTGCAGCGTCGAGGCGATAAACCCAATCCCCATCAGCACCCACAGGCCAAACATGCTAAGCACCACGCGCTGCTGCTGCTCACGCGACAGGCTGCCTTTCATAAGCGCTAGCGCCAGGACAATGAAGCCCCCCACTACGCACTGACCAAAGACCGTGAAGATCATCAGCGGCCATTCATGCCATCCACTTCCCATCTCACACCTCCTTCGGGTTGGCCAGATAGCCGGTTGTATCGCCACACGGACGACTGTTGGCGTTCGGTTTAATGACAATGCTGGGTTGCGTAAAATGCGCCGACGGCAACGGCGCAACGGCGGCCAGCTTGCCGTGCTTCTGCCGCAGCTCTTCGATTGGGCCAAAGTCCAGCGCCCGCAGCGGGCAGGACTCAACGCAGATCGGTTTTTTACCAACGGCGACGCGTTCGTGGCAGCCGTCGCACTTGGTCATATGCCCTTTCGCCGCGTTGTACTGCGGCGCGCCGTACGGGCAGGCCATATGGCAATAGCGGCAGCCGATACAGACGTCTTCATCCACCACCACAAAGCCATCGTCGCGCTTGTGCATGGCGCCGCTCGGACAGACTTTGGTACAGGCCGGATCCTCGCAGTGGTTACAGGCGATAGAGAGGTAGTAGGCAAACACGTTCTGCTGCCAGACGCCGTTATCCTCCTGCCAGTCGCCGCCCGCATATTCATAAATGCGGCGGAAGCTGACGTCCGGCGTCAGGTTCTTATAGTCTTTACAAGCCAGTTCGCAGGTTTTACAACCGGTGCAACGGGCGGAATCGATAAAAAATCCATATTGAGTTGTCATCGGTTATTCCTTACAGCTTTTCAACCTGGACGAGGTTGGTATGCGACGGATTTCCTTTCGCCAGCGGCGACGGGCGCTGGGTGGTGAGCACGTTGATACTCCCCGCCTGATCCACGCGGCCTGCGTCCGGGTTATACCAGGCGCCCTCACCCAGCGCGACGACGCCAGGCATCATACGCGGCGTCACTTTGGCTTCGATATGCACCTCACCGCGGGCGTTGAAAATACGAATTCGGTCGCCGTTGGCGATACCTCGCGTCTTCGCATCAAGCGGATTAATCCACATCTCCTGGCGACAGGCCGCCTGCAGAACGTCTACGTTGCCGTAGGTCGAGTGCACGCGAGATTTATAGTGGAAGCCGGTCAGCTGCAGCGGGAATTTCTCGGTCAGCGGATCGTTATAGTTCTCAAAGCCGGGGGTATAAATCGGCAGCGGATCGATAACGTCGCCTTCCGTCAGTTGCCAGGAGGCGGCAATCTCTGCCAGCTGCGCTGAGTAAATTTCGATTTTGCCTGACGGCGTGGTCAGCGGATTGGCAGCCGGGTTCTCACGGAATTCCTTATAGGCCACGTGATGCCCTTCTGGATCGCGCTGCTTGAACATGCCCTGCTTGCGAAACGCTTCAAACGTTGGCAGTCCAGGGATAGCCTGGCGAGACTGTTCATACAGATGGCGCATCCACTCTTCCTGGTTGCGGCCTTCGGTGAACTTCTGCTCAACGCCCATGCGTTTTGCCAGCTGGGTGGTCATCTCATAGATGGTTTTGCACTCGAAACGCGGTTTGATAACCTGGTCGGCAAAGATGACGTAGGACATGTTGCCGCAGGAGGCATCCAGCGCGAAGTCCATCTGCTCAGACGCTGTGCAATCTGGCAGCAGAATATCGGCATACTTCGCCGAAGAGGTCATGTGGCAATCCACCACTACAATCAATTCGCACTTCTTGTCATCTTGTAGGATGTCGTGGGTGCGGTTGATATCGGAGTGCTGGTTAATCAGGCAGTTGCCCGCATAGTTCCAGATCATCTTGATCGGTACATCGAGCTTGTATTTGCCGCGAACCCCGTCGCGGAGCGCCGTCATCTCCGGGCCACGCTCGATGGCGTCGGTCCACATAAACATGGAGATGCTGGTCTCAACCGGGTTTTCCAGCGTCGGCATACGCTCAAACGGCAGATCGTATGAGCCCTCGCGCGCGCCGCTGTTGCCGCCGTTAATGCCGACGTTGCCGGTGAGAATCGACAGCATGGAGATAGCGCGGGTGGCAATCTCGCCGTTAGCATGACGCTGCGGACCCCAGCCCTGGCTGATAAATGCCGGTTTGGCCATCGCGATTTCGCGCGCCAGTTGGACAATACGTTCCGCCGGGATCCCGGTGATAGACGCTGCCCATTGTGGCGTTTTAGCCGTGCCGTCTTTACCCTGGCCCAGAACGTACGCCTTATAGTGGCCGTTCGCAGGCGCACTGGCAGGCAGCGTTTTCTCGTCATAGCCAACGCAGTATTTATCGAGGAACGGTTGATCGACCAGATTTTCAGTGATCATCACCCATGCCAGACCGGACACCAGCGCTCCGTCTGTACCTGGGCGAATTGGGATCCACTCATCTTCACGGCCAGCACCAGTGTCGGTGTAGCGCGGATCGATGATGATCAGACGGGCGTTGGATTTTTGGCGTGCCTGTTCAAGGTAATACGTCACGCCGCCGCCGCTCATGCGGGTTTCACCTGGATTGTTGCCGAAAAGCACAACCAGCTGACTGTTTTCAATATCTGACGGGCTGTTACCGTCGGCCCAGCCGCCGTAGGTGTAGTTCAGACCTTCCGCAATCTGAGCGGAAGAGTAATCGCCGTAGTGATTCAGATAACCCCCGCAGCAGTTCATCAGACGGGCAATCAACGTTTTTCCTGGAGGCCATGAACGCGTCATGGTGCCGCCCAGCGTGCCAGTACCATAATTCAGGTAAATAGATTCGTTGCCGTAATCTTTGATCAAACGCTGCATGTTGTTGGCGATGGTGTCATACGCCTCTTCCCAGCTAATACGCTCGAACTTACCTTCACCACGTTTACCGACTCGCTTCATCGGATATTTCAGGCGGTCAGGGTTATATACACGGCGACGCATAGAGCGGCCGCGAAGACACGCGCGCACCTGATGCAGGCCGTCGTAGTTATCGTCGCCGGTATTGTCGGTTTCAACGTATTTGATTTCGCCATCGACCACGTGCATCCGCAGCGGGCAACGGCTACCACAGTTGACCGTACAGGCGCTCCAGACCATTTTCCCGGCAGCAGCAACCGGCTGAATAGCGTCGGCAGCATTCGCAATACGGGTAAACGGTAAGGTGAATGCACTACTGGCGATTGCCAGTCCGCCGATTGCCGAGGTTTTCATCAAACCTCGACGGCTGACTTCGGCAGTCAGCAAAACATCAGGGGCTTTTATTTTCATGAATACTCACTTCATTGCTCATTGAAATGCACCAAACGCTATATAGATATGTATATAGCGAAATTAGTCTTTTTTAGAGTTTTATGCTGCTTCTAATTCGAAGGGAGTATCCCTGCTTTCGACTGAAGGGTTATTGTTCAGTATCAATACAGGCATAAAAAAAGCGCCCTTAGGCGCTTTTTAAGAAAGGAATGAGGAGTTATCAGCCGATGAACTCAATACCGTTCATGTAAGGACGCAGTACTTCCGGCACTTCAATGCGACCGTCAGCCTGCTGATAGTTTTCCAGCACCGCAACCAGCGCACGACCAACAGCCAGACCGGAACCGTTCAGGGTGTGCACCAGACGGGTTTTCTTGTCTGATTTATTACGGCAGCGAGCTTGTAAACGACGCGCCTGGAAATCCCACATGTTTGAACAAGAGGAGATTTCACGATACGTGTCCTGCGCTGGCAACCAGACTTCAAGATCATAAGTTTTAGCTGAACCAAACCCGATATCACCACTGCACAACAGCACTTTACGGTACGGAAGACCCAGTAGCTGCAACACTTTTTCGGCATGACCCGTCAGTTCTTCCAGTGCATCCATAGAATCTTCTGGACGAACGATTTGTACCATTTCGACTTTATCAAACTGGTGCTGGCGGATCAGACCACGCGTATCACGACCATAAGAACCCGCTTCGGAACGGAAGCATGGGGTATGAGCGGTCATTTTGAGTGGCAAAGCGTCTTCATCGATGATCTCGTCACGAACCAGGTTGGTCAGTGGCACTTCGGCAGTTGGGATCAATGCGTAGTTGCTGCTGTCGGCTTCTTCATCCAGCGGACGGGTGTGGAACAAATCACCGCCAAACTTCGGTAACTGGCCCGTGCCGTACAGTGTTTCATGGTTTACCAGGTACGGGACGTAGTTTTCGACATAACCATGCTGTTCGGTGTGCAGATCAAGCATGAACTGGCTCAGGGCACGATGCATACGCGCGATTTGCCCCTGCATCACGACGAAGCGAGAACCCGTCAGTTTAACCGCGGAGGCAAAATCCAGGCCTTTCGCCATTTCACCTAACGTAACGTGATCGCGTACTTCGAATTCGAATTTACGCGGTTCACCCCAGCGGCTGATCTCAACGTTTTCGCTGTCGTCTTTACCCATCGGTACACACTCGTCCGGGATATTCGGCAGCGTCAGCGCGATGTCGCGGATCTCAACCAGCAGAGCATCGAGCTCAGCTTTTGCGGCATCCAGCTCTTCACCCAGCTTGTTCACTTCCAGGCGTAATGGCTCGATATCTTCCCCGCGCGCTTTCGCCTGGCCAATGGATTTCGATCGCGAGTTACGCTCTGCCTGCAAATTTTCAGTGTTTACCTGCAGAACTTTACGACGCTCTTCAAGAGCGCGAAGTTTATCTACATCCAGCTTAAAGCCTCGGCGTGCCAGTTTTTCTGCGACTGCGTCTGGCTCGGTACGCAGCAGATTGGGATCGAGCATGCTTATCCTGTGCTTATCGAATTAAAATGAGGAAAAGACCGCAGCCTGCGGTCTTTAGAGGTTCAGCGATAACCTTACCGCAACACCTCTGTTAGCGGTAGCGTTTTGTGGGGCTATTTTGATCCTGTTCGGCAAGCCAGGCGAGCTTTTCGCCAATTTTCCCCTCAAGCCCTCGGTTTGTTGGCCGATAATAGCGCGTTTGCGCCATTTCCTGCGGGAAGTACTCCTCGCCGGCGGCATAGGCGTTGGGCTCATCGTGGGCGTAACGATACTGCTGGCCATAGCCCATCTCTTTCATTAGCTTCGTCGGCGCGTTGCGCAGATGGATCGGCACGTCGTAGTCCGGGCGTTCGCGGGCATCGGCCATCGCGGCCTTAAAGGCGCTATAAACCGCGTTGCTCTTCGGCGCGCAGGCGAGGTACACAATAGCCTGAGCAATCGCCCGCTCGCCTTCCGCTGGGCCGACTCGGGTAAAGCAGTCCCAGGCAGAGATAGCAACCTGCATGGCCCGAGGGTCGGCGTTGCCGACGTCTTCCGAGGCAATCGCCAGGCAGCGGCGGGCAACGTACAGCGGATCGCCACCGGCGCTAATGATCCGCGCATACCAGTACAGCGCGGCGTCCGGCGCGCTGCCGCGCACGGACTTGTGCAGCGCCGAAATTAAATCGTAAAAGCGATCGCCCTTGTTATCAAAACGCGCGCTACGCTCGCCGGCAATTTCGGTCAACAACTTGGCCTGCAGCACCCGCTGACCGGCGGCGTCGGTTTCGGCCATATCGGCCATCATCTCCAGCGTGTTGAGCGCCCGTCGCGCATCGCCGTTTACCAGCTCGGCGATCGCCCGACGCGTGTCGTCAGGCAGCACAATATTTTGTCCGCCGTAGCCGCGGCCCGCATCACTCATCGCCTGCGTGAGCACCTGCTCGATATCTTCCGTGGTGAGTGATTTCAGCAGATAAACGCGTGCTCTCGATAACAGCGCGGAGTTGAGTTCAAAAGAGGGATTTTCCGTCGTCGCGCCGATAAAGGTGATGGTGCCATCTTCGATATGCGGCAGAAACGCGTCCTGCTGGCTTTTATTGAAGCGGTGGACTTCGTCGACAAACAGGATGGTGCGCCGGCCGGCGTTACGGTTCTGCCGGGCGCGTTCGATGGCTTCACGGATCTCCTTCACGCCGGAGGTCACGGCCGAAATACGCTCGACGTCAGCGCTGGCATAGCGAGCAATCACTTCCGCTAAGGTCGTTTTTCCGGTGCCCGGCGGGCCCCATAGAATCATCGAATGAAGATGCCCGGCCTCAATTGCCCGCGGCAAAGGTTTACCCGGTGCCAGCAGATGCTGCTGGCCGATGTACTGCGCTAAATTTTCTGGCCGCATACGGGCGGCCAGAGGTTGAAACGCATTGTCGGAAAAGTCGAGCGACAGATTGCCCACATTCGCCTCTATTTACGTTGATCGTCCACCGTAACCCCTTGCGGCGGCGTAAAGGTAAACTTAGATGCGTCTATCGCACCGTTTTGCTGCGACTTCAGCTGGTAGCTGCTGCGCTGGTCGTCCTGCTCTACCGCGCTGAACTGATGAATGGTGCCATCACGCCCTACGTTAATGGTGAACTGCTTCAGGTTACCGCTGCCGCTTTTCGGCGTCAGGACAAAGTCATCGCCGTTTTGCTTAATATTGTACTGCTGCCAGTCGTTAGACTGGTTACGCGCAATCAGCATAAACGGCGTGTTGCTGGTGGCGTCTTTCAGCCAGGTGACGGTCGCCTGCTCAACGAACGGGTTATAGAACCACAGCGTTTTGCCGTCAGAGACCAGAATGCTTTCATCCGGCTGGGTCATGTGCCAGTTGAACAGATTCGGGCGCTTCACCCACAAATCACCCTGTCCGTCCTGTACCGCGTTGCCGCTACCATCGGTCACTTTCTGCGTGAAGCTGGCGTGGAAGCTGCTCACCTTATCCAGACGGCTTTTCAAATCGCCGGCGGCGTCAGCCCAAACCTGGCTGACAACAAATCCAGACAGTAATGCACAGGTGATTGCGAGTTTTTTCATTGTTATTCCTTAATTTCCGTCAACGTGCGTCGCTCCCGGCGCGGGAGCCTCTTCTGCCCCTAATGTAGGACCGACTGGCGCGGCGGGACAGAAGAATAGGCTGATTTTGCTCTTATTTACCCAACTTTGCACTCACTCGAAGGGCGGCGGCGCCAGCACTTCTCGGTTTCCGTTATGGCCCTGCTCGCTGACGATGCCCTGCGCTTCCATCTGCTCAATGATGCGCGCGGCGCGGTTATAGCCGATACGGAACTGACGCTGAACCCCGGAGATAGAGGCTTTACGCTTCTCGGTCACGAAATTGACCGCCTGGTCGAACAGCGGATCCAGCTCTTCTCCGCCGTCAAATCCACCGCCGCCGCCTTCGCTTTCGCTATCCGAAGTGATGCCGTCGACATACTGCGGACGCCCACGCGCTTTCCAGTCCTGAACTACCGCATGGACCTCCTGATCGCGCACGAATGCGCCGTGAACGCGCACCGGAATGGTGGAGTTCGGCCCGGAGTAAAGCATATCCCCCATCCCCAGCAGCGATTCGGCACCGCTCTGGTCAAGAATGGTACGCGAGTCAATTTTACTCGACACGGTGAACGCAATACGCGTCGGGATGTTGGCCTTAATCAGGCCGGTGATCACGTCAACCGACGGGCGCTGGGTCGCCAGCACGAGGTGAATACCCGCCGCACGCGCTTTCTGCGCCAGACGAGCAATCAGCTCTTCCACTTTCTTACCCACGGTCATCATCAGGTCGGCGAATTCATCCACCAGCACCACGATGTAAGGCAGTTTTTCCAGCACCGGATGAACCGCATCCATGCTGTCGCCCGGCTTCCAGTACGGATCCGGAATTGGGCGCCCCATGCGCGCCGCCTCGGCAATCTTCTCGTTGTAGCCCGCCAGGTTACGCACGCCTAACGCTGACATCAGCTTGTAGCGGCGTTCCATCTCGTTCACGCTCCAGCGCAGAGCGTTGGCGGCGTCTTTCATATCGGTAACCACTTCCGTCAGCAGGTGCGGGATCCCTTCATAGACCGACAGTTCGAGCATTTTGGGGTCGATCATAATGAAGCGCACGTCTTCCGGCTGCGCCTTGTAGAGCATGCTGAGGATCATGGCGTTGACGCCGACCGATTTACCGGAGCCGGTGGTACCGGCTACCAGCAGGTGCGGCATTTTTGCCAGGTCGGCGACGACCGGATCGCCAGCGATATCTTTGCCCAGCACCACGGTCAGCGGCGATGGGTTATCGCGGAACTTGGTATTATCCAGCACTTCGCGCAGGTAGACAGTCTGACGCTTCTTATTCGGCAGCTCCAGGCCAACGTACGGCTTGCCGGGAATCACTTCCACGACGCGCACGGCAACCGTGGAGAGCGAACGGGCAAGGTCGCGCGACAGGTTAGAAATACGCGCGGCCTTAACGCCCGGCGCCAGGTTCAGCTCAAAGCGGGTGATAACCGGGCCGGGCGAGTAGTTCACGACGTCCGCTTTAATACGGAAATCGGCAAGGCGAGCTTCCACCAGGCGCGCCATTTGCTCCAGCGCGAAGGTATCAACCGGCTCAACCTCGCTCGGTGGCGGCGTCAGCAGATCCAGAGACGGCAGCGGCGTTGTCGGCCGCTGCAGCGGATGGCTGTTGCCGTTACGCATCAGGAGCGGGTGAATCAGGCTCTCCTGCGGCTGCGGCGCCGGCTGTTGGGCCGGCGGCTGCATCGGGGCCTGAGGGGCCTGCTGCGGCTGGTAGCTCTGCGCCGTTGGCGCAGACTGTACCGGCTGCGGAGCCTGCGGCTGCTGATAAGCAGGCTGCGGCGCCGGCTGCGGCTGTTGGGCCGGCGGCTGCATCGGGGCCTGAAGGGCCTGCTGCGGCTGCTGTACCGGCTGATGTTGATGCTGATGCTGAGCCGGCTGCTGATATTGCGGTGCCGACGGCTGAACCTCCGGCATCGGCGTAAACAGCGGCTCGTTCGGGCCGTCGTCCACCAGCGTTTTCATCGGCGAGAAGTCATAGTCAGCCGGAGAGAACGGATTCGCCCCGCGCGGCTGCTCGCTGCTGTAGCGCTGCTGCTGGGCGGCGGCAAACTGGCGAGCCAGCTCGGCTTCGGCGGCAGAATCATTATCACCGCCGTCGTCAGCCTGGTAGACCTCACCGTAGCGCTGCTGCTGGGTCGCAGCAAACTGACGCGCCAGCTCGCCCTGCTCCAGCTCGCTAACTTCTTCATCGGTGAGCGGTTCATCATCATAATTCTGATCGAGTTCCGCCTGACGGGCGCGCTCTTCCGCGATGCGCTGAGAAGGCAGCTTAATGCCATACGATGCCAGCTCACGGCGCGTCGGTACGCGGACGTGGTTAGGACGCGGCAGCTTCGGACCAATGCCCTCTTTGACCTGCACGCGCGGCCCGCCCGCTGCCGGACTGAACAGCGGCGCGGCGGATGACGCGGCGGACGCCACCGTTGCGGCCGTTGCGCCAGCACCCGCGGCCTGATGTACGCTGGCGGCGAGCGTGGTTACCGCGGCAACATCTACCGGAGACGATGGCGGCGGCGAGATAGGCCTTGTCGCAACCGGACTCGCAGGCTCCGGAATCGGCTGATACCAGGCGGCAAGCTGTTCGCGCTCACGCGCGCGCTTCTCTTCGACCTCTTCGAAATAGTACATCGGCGGACGCTGCGGCTTGACCTCTTCCTGGGGCGCTTCTGGCTCAATAACAGGCGAGGCGGCATAAGGTTCAGGCTGATAAGCAGGCTGCTGTACCGCTGCCTGTTCAGGCTGGTAGTGAGGCTGCTGTACCGGCGCCTGTTCAGGCTGGTAGTGAGGCTGCTGTACCCGCGCCTGTTCAGGCTGGTACGCCTGCTGCGGCTGATACGCGGCCGCAGGCTGGTAGTGCGGCTGCTGTACCGGCGCTTGCTCAGGCTGATACGCCTGCTGCGGCTGATACGCGGCTTCCGGCTGGTAGTGCGGCTGCTGCACCGGCGTCGGCTCCGGCTGATACGCCTGCTGCGGCTGATATGCGGCCTCAGGCTGGTAGTGCGGCTGCTGCACCGGCGTCTGCTCCGGCTGATACGCCTGCTGCGGCTGATATGCGGCCTCAGGCTGGTAGTGCGGCTGCTGCACCGGCGTTTGCTCCGGCTGATACGCCTGCTGCGGCTGATACGCGGCCGCAGGCTGGTAGTGCGGCTGCTGTACCGGAACCTGCTCCGGCTGATAAACCTGTGCCTCTGGCTGCCAACCGGCCTGTGGAGTTTGGCCAGCTATCGGCTCAGCCCACGCCTGCGGCGCTGCGGTGGCTGCCGCAGCCGCGCTCACAGGATCGGCAATGCTATGGCCGTTCAGCAGCGGATCGTAGGGGTCAAAGTCCCCCGGACGCGTTGCGCTGGCACCGGAGAATAAGACATCGTCCGCATCTGCCGGGCGCGCGGCGCTGGCGCCAGAAAACAGCACATCGTCTGCCGCAACCGGCGCGCCGTTGGCGCTGAACTCAATCTCTTCCTCGGCATCATCCATGCGCTTACCGGAAAACAGCGCGGCGTCGGTCTTGCGCCCCAGCGGATTGGAGAATTTCTCTGCCAGACGCTGGCGACGCGCTAAAGCGCTGCGTAAAATTCGCGCGCGACGCGAGCCCTGCGGTTTCGCCGTATCGTCGTCTTCGTCATCTTCATAGTCGTCCTCATCAACCCAGGTGTCGTCCCGACGGGTACGGTTGCTGGCGAAGGTGAGGACGGAAAGGATCGCGCCGCCGAGTTTTTCGGCAATGCTGACCCACGACCAGCCGGTAAACAGGGTTAAACCCGCCGCCCAGATGCAGAGCAGCGCAATCGTTCCGCCGCTGCTGTGCAGCAGCGGTTGCAGGGTGGTGCTCAGCAAGCTGCCAATGACCCCGCCCGAGGCGAAATACCAAATATCATCGGCATTGATAGAGGCCAGGCCACAGGAGGTGAGGATCAGCGCCAGCGCGCCAATTAGGCGCAGCGAAACGGCGAAATAGTCGATGTATTCGTCGTTAGTTTGATTGCGCCAGGCAAACCAGCAGCCGCCGATGATAATCACGGGAATGGTGTAAGCCATTACGCCAAAAATGAAAAATAGCGTATCGGCAAGCCAGGCTCCCGGCGTGCCGCCGATGTTGTGGATAGGCTCGTGCCAGGCCGTTTGCGACCAGCTTGGATCCGAGGGATTAAAGCTGAGTAAGGCCGCCATCAGCCAGATAGCAAAAAGGGTGCAAAGGATAAGTAACGCCTCAAGGAGTCGGCGCCCGCTGCTTAGCTTCGTCAGTTTGACTTCTTTGTCTTCAGTGTATTCCTGGCTCAAAAAAGGCTCTCCAGGTATCAGGCTGTTTCCTGCCTGCTGCTAAAACGGACAACAGTGCCGGGTCTCCCCGGCACTGTTGCTGTATGGATTAACAGGAGTGTAATCAAACTACGTCGATTTTGCACCTGTTCCGTGTTAGCGCGTCTTAATTACCAGACGATTGCTCTGCTTGACCTCTTCCATTACCACGTAGGTACGGGTGTCGTTTACGCCCGGCAGGCGCAGCAGGGTTTCGCCCAGTAGTTTACGATACGCTGACATGTCCGGTACGCGAGTTTTCAACAGGTAGTCGAAATCGCCGGATACCAGATGACACTCTTGAATTTCTTCAAGTTTTTGCACAGCGGCGTTAAATTGCTCAAACACATCCGGCGCGCCACGATTCAGAGTAATCTCAACAAATACCAGAAGTGATGCATCCAGATAATGCGGGTTAAGCAGCGCCGTATAGCCCTGAATAAAACCCTGTCTTTCCAGTCGACGCACGCGCTCAAGGCAAGGCGTCGGAGAAAGTCCCACCCGTTTAGAAAGTTCGACGTTAGAAATACGTCCATCTTTTTGTAACTCGTTCAGAATGTTACGATCGATGCGGTCGAGATCTTTGCCAGGGCGCTTCTTGCTATCTACCATTATTATTGTCTCTCTGTATTCCTTCCCTACTCCTGTTCTGACTCTGAGCCTTCACTGCCAGAGCCCATCCTGTTCTTACCCGTACGACTTGAGTAACCCAGGGGTACGTAAGAAGCCCGTTGCCTGACGGCAGCCACCGACATCACGCATGGCGTCTGTCCACACCATGCGTAGATTTCGCTAACCCGGATAAAAATGGCATTTGCATGCATGAAAATTCGCCACACGCAAAACGCTGCTTTTCTTCTTCCATGAATGTTTTCGCAAATGCACAGGGGATTGTCAAAGCAAAACATCGATTTTTAGTACAAGATGCCAGATATTCATTATCCCCCCCCGTTGATTCTCATGTTTTCCTCTTATAATTGTGCTGCTGACAGTAGAATTAGTTATATTCTCCGTTCGTTAAATCGCCAGTTCATCGGCGGGTGCTATTGCACATATCGTTAACAAAATCGCTATGCTCTTTTTTTACGACAACAAATTCCCTACAATCCAGCCCAATGTATGCCAATAAATTATGGGGTTCTCATGGGCACGGCCAAACACAGTAAGCTGCTAATTCTTGGTTCTGGACCTGCGGGATACACCGCTGCGGTCTATGCCGCACGTGCAAACCTGCATCCGGTGCTGATTACCGGGATGGAAAAAGGGGGTCAGCTGACCACCACCACGGAAGTGGAAAACTGGCCTGGGGATCCGAACGATCTGACCGGGCCGCTGCTGATGGAACGTATGCACGAGCATGCGGCCAAGTTCGAAACCGAAATTCTTTTCGATCATATCAACAGCGTCGATCTGCAGAACCGTCCGTTCCGCCTGGTCGGCGATAGCGGCGAATACACCTGCGACGCGCTGATTATCGCTACCGGCGCTTCCGCGCGCTATCTCGGCCTGCCGTCTGAAGAAGCCTTTAAGGGCCGCGGCGTTTCCGCCTGCGCCACCTGCGACGGTTTCTTCTACCGTAACCAGAAGGTCGCGGTTATCGGCGGCGGCAACACCGCGGTTGAAGAAGCGCTGTATCTCTCTAACATCGCGTCTGAAGTCCACCTGATCCACCGTCGCGACGCCTTCCGCGCTGAAAAAATTCTCATCAAGCGCCTGATGGACAAAGTGGAAAGCGGCAACATCGTGCTGCATACTCACCGCACCCTGGAAGAAGTGACCGGCGACCAGATGGGCGTCAGCGGCCTGCGCCTGCGCGATACGCTGAATGCGGACAACGTCGAATCACTGGAAGTCGCGGGCCTGTTTGTCGCTATCGGCCACAGCCCGAACACGGCGATTTTTGCCGGTCAGCTGGAGCTGGAAAACGGCTATATCAAAGTTCAGTCCGGCATTCACGGCAACGCGACCCAAACCAGCGTTGCTGGCGTCTTCGCCGCCGGTGACGTGATGGACCATATCTACCGTCAGGCTATTACCTCTGCCGGCACCGGCTGCATGGCCGCGCTGGACGCCGAGCGCTATCTCGACGGCCTGGCTGACGCTTGCAAATAATCTTTACAAGTCAGTAACAAAGGTAAAGAAGGCGACGAAAAGTCGCCTTTATTTTTTCCGCGTTGTAACATTGCCGTGCCCAAAAACCTATAACTCCACCTGCTAAGTGCGCAATGAATAAAACCCGTCAACAAGAGTTAACCCGCTGGTTAAAAGAACAGAGCATTCTCTCCCGTCGCTGGTTGATGATTTCCCGCGCGCTGGGCGTCATTAGCGGGCTGCTGATCGTCGCTCAGGCCTGGCTGCTGGCGCGGATCCTTCACCGCATGATAATGGAGAATATTCCGGCGACGGCGCTGGTGCTGCCGTTTACCGTGCTGGTGCTGATTTTCGTCCTCCGCGCGTGGGTGGTATGGCTGCGCGAGCGGGTAGGATTTTATGCCGGACAGCATATCCGCTATGAGATCCGTCGCCAGGTGCTCGACCGCCTACAGGAGGCCGGTCCGGCGTGGATCCAGGGCAAGCCTGCGGGCAGCTGGGCCACGCTTATCCTCGAGCAAATCGACGATATGCACGATTACTATGCGCGCTATCTGCCGCAGATGACGCTGGCCGCGGGCGTGCCGCTGCTCATCGTTATCACTATTTTCCCGATTAACTGGGCGGCAGCGCTGATCCTTCTCGGCACCGCGCCGCTGATCCCAATGTTTATGGCGCTGGTCGGAATGGGTGCCGCGGATGCAAACCGCCGCAACTTCCAGGCGCTGGCGCGGCTGAGCGGCCACTTCCTCGACCGCCTGCGCGGCATGGAAACGCTGCGTATTTTCGACCGCGGCGCCGCGGAAACCGACAATATTCGCGAGGCTTCGCAGGATTTTCGCCAGCGCACGATGGACGTCCTGCGTCTGGCCTTCCTCTCCTCCGGGGTGCTGGAATTTTTCACTTCCCTCTCCATTGCGCTGGTGGCGGTCTATTTCGGTTTCTCCTACCTGGGCGAGCTGAACTTTGGTCATTACGGCGCAGGCGTTACCCTGATGGCCGGCTTTTTGACCCTGATCCTCGCGCCGGAGTTTTTCCAGCCCCTGCGCGATCTGGGCACCTTCTACCACGCTAAGGCGCAGGCTATCGGCGCGGCGGACAGCCTGAAAACCTTTATGGAAACGCCGCTGGCGCAGGCCGAGCGCGGCGAGAAGGTGCTTAGCGACAACGAGCTGGTGAGTCTTGAAGCGCGCGATCTGCGGATCAAATCACCGGAAGGCAAGGTGCTGGCAGGACCGCTGAACTTCTCCCTGCCTGCCGGTAAGCGGGTGGTGCTGGTTGGGCAAAGCGGCTCCGGCAAAAGCTCGCTGCTGAATACGCTGGCGGGCTTTCTGCCCTATGACGGTTCGCTGATGGTCAACGGCGTTGAGCTGCGCGATCTTGATAGCCAGCGCTGGCATCGCATGCTGAGCTGGGTTGGACAAAACCCGCAGCTGCCGGCGGCCACGCTGCGTGAAAACGTGCTTCTGGCGTGGCCTGACGCGACCGAGGCGCAGCTTCAGCTGGCGCTGGATAAGGCCTGGGTAAGCGAATTTGTCTCGCAGCTGCCGCAGGGCATTAATACGCCGGTGGGCGATCAGGCGGCCCGCATATCGGTTGGCCAGGCGCAGCGTATCGCCGTCGCGCGCGCGCTGCTGGTTCCCTGCCGTCTGCTGCTGCTCGATGAACCTGCCGCCAGCCTCGACGCCCACAGCGAACAGCGGGTGATGCAGGCTCTGTCAAACGCCTCTTCGCAGCAAACCACGCTGATGGTCACTCACCAGCTAGAAGGTATAGCCGACTGGGACGCTATCTGGGTGATGCAAAACGGACAGATTGTCGAACAAGGCGAGTATTCACAGCTTGCCGCCGCCGAAGGGCCCTTCGCGACCCTGCTGGCCCATCGTCAGGAGGAGATTTAAATGCGCGCATTATTACCTTATCTGGCGTTGTACAAGCGGCACATATGGCTGCTGATGCTCGGCGTGGTGCTGGCGATCGTCACCCTGCTGGCGAGTATCGGGCTGCTGACGCTGTCCGGCTGGTTCCTCTCGGCATCGGCCGTCGTCGGCGTTGCCGGTATCTACAGCTTTAACTACATGCTGCCCGCCGCCGGCGTACGCGGCGCGGCGATTATTCGTACCGCCGGGCGCTACTTTGAACGCCTGGTGAGCCACGACGCGACTTTTCGCGTCCTGCAGCATCTGCGCGTTTTCACGTTCAGCAAGCTGCTGCCGCTCTCCCCTGCCGGGCTGGCGCGTTTTCGCCAGGGAGAGCTGCTTAACCGCATCGTTGCCGACGTCGATACCCTGGATCACCTCTATCTGCGGGTCATCTCGCCGCTGGTTGGGGCGCTGGTGGTCATTCTGGTCGTCACCGCCGGTCTGAGTATTCTGGACGTCACCCTGGCCCTGACGCTGGGCGGCATCATGCTGCTGACCGTGCTGATACTGCCGCCGCTGTTTTACCGGGCCGGTAAACCTTCCGGTGAGTGCATAACCCAAATGCGCGGCCAGTACCGCCAGCAGCTCACCGCCTGGCTGCAGGGCCAGGCGGAGCTGATGCTGTTTAACGCCAGCGATCGCTACCGCGAACAGCTGGAGAAAACCGAACAGCGCTGGCAGGATGGCCAGCGCCGTCAGGCCGAACTCACGGCGCTTTCTCAGGCGCTGATGCTGCTGATTGGCGGCATTGCGGTGATTGCGATGCTGTGGCTGACCTCCGCCGGCGTGGGCGGCAATAGCCAGCCGGGCGCGCTGATCGCGCTTTTCGTTTTCTGCGCCCTGGCGGCGTTTGAGGCGCTGGCACCGGTTACCGGTGCGTTCCAGCACCTCGGGCAGGTCATCGCCTCCGCGCGGCGGATTACGCAAATCACCGAGCAGCCGCCGGAAGTCTCCTTTGCGCAGAGCGCGGACCAGACCTTCTCACGCGTAGCGCTGACGCTGAATCAGGTCACCTTTAGCTATCCGCAGCAGCCCACCGCAGCGCTGGAGAATATCTCGTTACAGGTTTCTGCCGGCGATCATATCGCTATTCTCGGACGCACCGGCTGCGGGAAATCGACCCTGCTGCAGCTGCTTACCCGCGCCTGGGATCCGGCCCAGGGCGAGATTTTACTCAACGACCAGCCGCTTACGCAGCTCAACGAGACGACCCTGCGCCGGGCAATGAGCGTGGTTCCTCAGCGCGTGCATCTGTTTAGCGCAACGCTGCGCGACAACCTGCTGCTGGCGGCACCTCAGGCGAGCGATACGCACCTGGTCAACATCCTCGAGCGGGTTGGGCTCGGCAAGCTACTCGACGACAGCGGCCTCAACAGCTGGCTGGGAGAAGGCGGTCGCCAGCTTTCCGGCGGCGAACTGCGCCGGTTAGCCATTGCCCGCGCCCTGCTTCACGACGCGCCGCTAATGCTGCTCGATGAGCCGACCGAAGGCCTGGACGCCACAACCGAAAGCCAAATCCTTGATTTACTGGCCGAAGTGATGAAAGAAAAAACCGTGCTGATGGTCACCCACCGCCTGCGCGGGCTGGCGCGTTTTAATCAGATAATTATCATGGACAACGGCAAGATTATTGAGCAAGGTAGTCACGCAGAACTGCTGGCTCAACAAGGGCGCTACTACCAGTTTAAGCAGCGCCTGTAGGTCAGTCGTTATCGGGCCATCGCCGCAGGGCATCCCGAATGATTTTGTGTATATACTCTATGAGTTTCAGGTGCGCGCATACTGCGCTGGCGCCTGAAAGACAGCGAATATACTGGACAATTGCTGGTGCGTATTGAGGTTAAAATGCGTCTGGTTCAGCTCTCCCGTCAGTCCATTGCCTTCCCCGCGCCGGAAGGCGCCCTGCGTGAACCGAACGGCCTGCTGGCGCTGGGTGGCGATCTTAGCCCCGCGCGCCTGCTTATGGCCTATCAGCACGGCATCTTTCCGTGGTTTTCACCGGGGGATCCTATTTTATGGTGGTCTCCCGATCCCCGCGCGGTTCTGTGGCCCGGGCAGTTTCATCTCAGCCGCAGCATGAAACGCTTCCACCAGCACTCTCCCTATCGCGTGACGCTGAACCATGCCTTTGGCGAGGTGATTGAAGGCTGCGCCGCCAATCGCGATGAGGGCACCTGGATAACCGCCAGCATCGTCAAGGCCTATCACCAGCTGCACGAGCTCGGGCACGCGCACTCAATCGAGGTGTGGCGCGATGAGACGCTGGTTGGCGGTATGTACGGCGTGGCTCAGGGGGCGCTGTTTTGCGGCGAGTCGATGTTCAGCCACGCGGAAAATGCGTCGAAAACGGCCCTGCTGGTATTCTGCCAGGCATTTATGCACGACGGTGGCCAGTTAATTGACTGCCAGGTGCTAAATAACCACACCGCGTCGCTGGGCGCGGTTGAAATTCCCCGCCGCGACTATCTCGATCGGCTGGCGCAATTGCGCAGCCAGCGTTTACCGGAAAGATTTTGGGTGCCGAGGGTGCTATTTACCGGCAATGTGTAAATGTTTTCAGCACATTCTTCGCCGGGATGGTATAATTGCGCGGTAGAGTAGCTTCTGCCCGTTGCCCCGCCGCCGTTTGGGAATAATAAGAGTCAGATAACGCCCATCGTTCTGTCACTCCCCCTTTACGTTTGCGCCTGTCGTGCGGTTTATCCGCGTGCGTTCCGGGCAATGCGCCAAAACTACTTCAGTGATTTAAACCCAAACTTATTCATGATGCGCCGGGACGACAAACCAAACGCCAGGCAGCATCAATAACTATGTGACCGTGAGAACTAAGGCAGCCAGAAAGATAAAGTATATAGACTCGCAACAGATCGGGTTGCAGGCGGGAGGCAAGTGAACGGATCCCCAGCGCTTACTGAAAAAAGTAGCCGGGATCGAAGAACGCAGCCAACGTGGACGCAACGCGAAGTGTGACGGGTATAAACGTAAAACTTTACTTACTCGCTGAACTTCGGCATTATCTTGCCGGTTCAAAACTACGGTAGTGATACCCCAGAGGACTAGATGGCCAAAGAAGACAATATTGAAATGCAGGGCACCGTACTTGACACGTTGCCTAACACAATGTTCCGCGTAGAACTGGAAAACGGTCACGTGGTAACTGCGCATATTTCCGGTAAAATGCGTAAGAACTACATCCGCATTCTGACGGGCGACAAAGTGACTGTTGAGCTGACCCCGTACGACCTGAGCAAAGGCCGCATTGTCTTCCGTAGTCGCTGATAGTTTTCCGCCCTTGTGGCGTCAGATGCTAAAGGCCGGGATAATTCCCGGTCTTTTTACATCCCCTCTCCGCTAAGCGACTGCGGATATAAAAAAACCGGCCCACAGGCCGGTTTTTGACGTTTCAGAGTAAGAATTAATGCGCCGTTTCCGGTTTGTGCTTCTGCGCACTTTGGAAATCATAGGTCAGCGAACTCTTCTCTTTATCCAGCGCAACGGTCACCTGGCCGCCGTCGACTAACGAACCAAACAGCAGCTCGTTGGCCAGCGGTTTCTTCAGGTTATCCTGAATCACCCGCGCCATTGGACGCGCACCCATTGCCCGGTCGTAGCCTTTCTCTGCCAACCAGTCTCGCGCTTCCTGACTCACTTCCAGCGACACGCCTTTCTGATCCAGCTGAACCTGCAGCTCGACGATAAACTTATCCACCACCTGATGGATTACCGTCGTTGACAGGTGATCGAACCAGATAATGTTGTCGAGGCGGTTACGGAACTCCGGCGTAAAGATCTTCTTGATCTCATCCATCGCATCCGGACTGTTATCCTGATGGATAAGGCCAATCGACTTACGCTCGGTTTCGCGCACGCCGGCGTTGGTGGTCATCACCAGCACCACGTTGCGGAAGTCCGCCTTGCGGCCGTTGTTGTCGGTCAGCGTACCGTTGTCCATCACCTGCAGCAGCAGGTTAAAGACGTCAGGGTGCGCTTTTTCAATCTCATCAAGCAGCAGCACCGCGTGCGGATGTTTAATGACCGCATCGGTCAGCAGCCCGCCCTGATCGAAACCAACGTAGCCCGGAGGCGCACCGATCAAACGGCTCACGGTGTGACGTTCCATATACTCGGACATATCAAAGCGCAGCAGCTCGATACCCAGCGCCTTGGCCAGCTGTACGGTGACCTCGGTTTTCCCGACGCCGGTAGGCCCGGCGAACAGGAAGGAGCCCACCGGCTTATGCTCGTGGCCCAGTCCTGCACGCGCCATCTTGATGGCTTCGGTTAACGCCTCGATCGCCTTGCCCTGACCAAAGACCAGCATTTTCAGCCGATCGCCAAGATTTCTCAGCGTATCGCGGTCGCTTTGGGAGACGCTCTTCTCAGGGATGCGGGCAATGCGCGCCACCACCGATTCGATATCCGCCACGTTAACCGTTTTCTTACGCTTGCTGGCCGGCATCAGCCGCGCCCGCGCGCCCGCTTCGTCGATAACATCTATCGCCTTGTCCGGTAAATGACGATCGTTAATGTATTTCACCGCCAGTTCAACCGCCGCACGCACCGCTTTCGCCGTGTAGCGCACGTCGTGGTGCGCTTCGTACTTCGGCTTCAGGCCGTTAATAATCTGTACAGTCTCTTCTACCGAAGGTTCAGTAATGTCTATCTTCTGGAAACGCCGGGCTAACGCGCGGTCTTTTTCGAAGATATTGCTGAACTCCTGGTAGGTCGTCGACCCCATCACCCGAATCTTGCCGCTGGAGAGCAGCGGTTTAATCAGGTTGGCGGCATCGACCTGGCCGCCGGATGCGGCGCCCGCACCGATGATGGTGTGGATTTCATCGATAAACAGAATACTGTTGGTATCCTGCTCCAGCTGTTTCAGCAGCGCTTTGAAACGTTTTTCAAAATCGCCGCGGTATTTTGTCCCTGCCAGCAGGGAGCCGATATCCAGCGAATAGATCGTGCAATCGGCCATGATTTCCGGCACGTTGCCCTGCACGATTCGCCATGCCAGCCCTTCGGCAATCGCGGTTTTACCCACGCCGGACTCACCCACCAGCAGCGGGTTATTCTTACGACGGCGGCACAGAACCTGAATGGCACGCTCCAGCTCTTTTTCGCGACCAATCAGCGGGTCGATTCCGCCAACGCGAGCAAGCTGATTGAGATTGGTGGTGAAGTTTTCCATACGATCCTCCCCGCCTGCTTGCTCTTCATTGCTGGGCTGGCTTCCGCTGTTTTCGGAAGGCTGGCTCGGCTCGTCTTTACGCGTACCGTGAGAGATGAAGTTCACCACATCAAGACGGCTGACTTCATGTTTACGCAGCAGATAGGCCGCCTGCGACTCCTGCTCGCTAAAAATAGCGACCAAAACGTTGGCACCGGTCACTTCGCTGCGGCCAGAGGATTGTACGTGGAAGACGGCACGCTGCAGTACGCGCTGGAAGCTCAGCGTCGGCTGAGTGTCGCGCTCTTCTTCCGTGGCGGGTAGAACAGGTGTGGTCTGTTCGATGAAGGCTTCAAGTTCCTGACGCAGCGCCACCAGGTCCACGGAACACGCTTCCAGCGCTTCGCGGGCCGAAGGGTTGCTGAGCAACGCCAGCAGCAAGTGCTCGACGGTCATGAACTCATGACGGTGCTCGCGCGCTCTGGCGAAAGCCATGTTTAAACTGAGTTCCAGTTCTTGATTGAGCATAGGCACCTCCCCCAATTTTCTTGCCTGTCTTCAGGCTTTCTCTAGCGTACACAGCAATGGATGCTCGTTCTCCTTCGCATACTGGCTCACCATCGCAACTTTGGTTTCCGCAACCTCTGCGGTAAATACACCACAAATCGCTTTACCTTGATAGTGAACCGTCAACATCAGCTGCGTTGCACGTTCTACATCATAAGAAAAGAATTTTTGTAACACGTCAATAACAAACTCCATTGGAGTGTAGTCATCATTGAGCAATATCACTTTATACATCGATGGTGGTTTAAGCTCATTACGCACTTCGTCTTCTACCAGCTGATCGAAGTCCAGCCAATCTCTCTTACTCATCGTCAGTATTCATCATCGGTTGCTGTTGCCAACAGGCGGTGGCCTGTCGATGACCAAAAGTTATGCCCATCACAAATCTACAATAGATCATAGATAACTATCATCTATTACTTCCATCCGCGATGTCTGTCACATTCCCCGGCAATAGCGTTAACTGCTTCAAATTTTGACGCATTTTTCGCCTTCCCCTACCGTCAATCGCTTGACGCCTTTTCGTATTTCTCTAAATTGTACTGGCGAGAGTTGGCGAGCATTTGAACAACTCGTCACTCCACTACCGGTTCATCCCATCTTACTTATAAAGAATTACGAAGGATGTCGAAGTATGGAAATGGGTACTGTTAAGTGGTTCAACAATGCCAAAGGGTTTGGTTTTATTTGCCCTGAGGGCGGAGGCGAAGACATTTTCGCCCATTACTCGACCATCCAGATGGATGGTTACAGAACGCTAAAAGCCGGACAAGCCGTTCGGTTTGATGTTCACCAGGGACCGAAAGGTAATCACGCCAGCGTGATTGTTCCTGTAGAAGCGGAAGCGGCTGCATAACTCTTTCGCTTCATTGTGTACATCCCGCCAGTAAAATGCCAGTCCTTCTGACTGGCATTTTTTTAGCGCTACTCGCGAGCCAGCGCGTCCACCGGGTCAAGGCGCGCGGCATTTCGCGCGGGAAGCCAGCCAAACAGCACGCCGGTTAGCGTCGAACATAAAAACGCCGTCAGCAGCGCCAGCGGTGAGAAGCCAATCTCCCAGCCGGGTAAAAAGAGCTGCAGCACAAAGGCAATCATCAGCGATAGGGTCACACCCAGCGCGCCGCCCACCAGACAGACTAAAACAGCCTCAATCAGAAACTGCTGCAGCACGTCGCTGGCCCGCGCCCCGACCGCCATGCGGATACCTATCTCGCGGGTCCGTTCGGTGACCGATACCAGCATAATATTCATCACGCCAATACCGCCAACCACCAGCGCGATAACCGCCACCAAAGTCAGAAACAGCTGTAGTGTATGTGTGGTCCGTTCCGCCGTTTTCAAGATGCTGTCCATATTCCAGGTGAAAACATCTTTTTTGCCGTGCCGCAGTTCGAACAGGCGCAGCAGCTGCTGTTCGGCGGTTGAGCTATCGTATCCTTCATGCACCCGCACGGTGATTGAGTTCAGCCACGACTGCCCCATCACCCTCCCGGCCATGGTGGTATAAGGCAGCCAGACGCGGAGGATTTTGCTGCTGCCGAACATCGACTGCTTCTCATCCGCCACGCCGATCACCGTCGCGGGCATATTGCCAACCAGAACAACTTCGCCCACCACCCTCGCCTTATGCGGAAAGAGCTGGCGTCGGGTATTACTGTCCAGCACCACCACCTGCGCCCGGCTGCTTAGCTGCAGCTCATTGAAGGTATTGCCTTCGCTAAAGGTCATGCCGTAGACGTTAAAATACTGCACCCCGACGCCCTCGGCGCTGGCGGCAACGTCGATATTATCGGCACGCAGGCGCAGGTTTTTCGATACTGCAGGCGTCGCCGAGCTGACCCAGGGCTGCTTCTGAATAGCCAGCAGATCGTCATACTTCAGCGCCTGCTGGTAGCGGGGATCGTCATCGCCGAAATCCTTCCCGGGATAGACATCAATCGTGTTAGTGCCGATGGCGCGAATGTCCGCCAGCACCATCTGCTTCGCCGCATCCCCCACTACCACAATCGACACCACCGAAGCGATGCCGATAATAATGCCGAGCATGGTGAGCAGGGTGCGCATTTTGTTGGCGGTCATTGCCCGCCAGGCCATCACCAACGCTTCGCGAAAGCCGCTGCTGAACTGACGCCACGCGGAGGGTTCGGCCGCAGGGATCTGGCGAATAACGCCGGCGCTGCCTGCGCTCTTAGGCGGCGGATTACGTACGATCTCGCCGTCGTGGATCTCAATGATCCGTTCGGCCTGCGCCGCCACCAGCGGATCGTGGGTGACGATGATCACCGTATGCCCCTGCGATTTCAGCTGATGCAGGATAGCCATCACCTCTTCGCCGGAATGGCTGTCCAGCGCGCCGGTCGGCTCATCCGCCAGAATAACTTCCCCGCCGTTCATTAGCGCGCGGGCAATGCTCACCCGCTGCTGCTGACCGCCGGAGAGCTGCGAAGGCTGATAATCCGCCCGATCGCCAAGCCCCAGGCGCACCAACAGATCGCGCGCGCGCTCAAGGCGAGCCCGTCGCTCAGTGCCGGCGTAGACCGCCGGCACCTCGACATTCTGTACCGCCGTCAAGTGCGACAGCAGATGGTAGCGCTGGAAGATAAAACCAAAATGCTCTCGCCGCAGCCGGGCCAGCTCGTCGCCGTTGAGCCGCGACACGTCAGTGCCCGCCACCCGATAGGTGCCGCTGCTCGGCTTATCGAGACAGCCGAGGATGTTCATCAGGGTCGATTTACCGGAGCCGGAAGCGCCGACAATGGCTACCATCTCTCCGGCGTTGATGCTCAGCGTGACCCCCTTCAGAACATCGACGCTCTCGTCACCGGAAAGATAGCTGCGGCGTATATCACGCAGTTCGAGCAGCGCCGTCATTTAGCCGTCCCGGGCGCGCTTTCCCCGACGATGACCTCATCGCCTTCGTCTAAGCCCTTGACTATCGCCACATCAATATCGTTGCGCGCGCCGATGGTGACCTCGCGCTCTTTAACCTCGCCGGTGCGCAGCAGCCGCACGTGGTAGCGGTTTTCGCCGATGGCATCCCCCAGCGCGCTCAGCGGAATGGTGATCACGTTTTTCACTTCCGCCATCTGGATATGGACCTGAGCCGTCATTTCGAGGCGCAGGATCCCCTGCGGGTTCGGGACCTCAAAGCGGGCGTAGTAGAAGATAGCGTCGTTGACCTTTTCCGGAGTAGGTAAAATATCCTTCAGGGTCCCTTCGTAGCGGGTAAGCGGGTCGCCAAGCACGGTGAACCACGCCTTTTGCCCGGCGCGAAGATGGATCACGTCCGCCTCAGAGACCTGCGCCTTCACCAGCATGGTGCTGAGATCGGCGAGGGTCAGAATATTCGGCGCCTGCTGGGCGGCAATTACCGTCTGCCCCTGCAGGGTGGTGATTTGCGTCACTTCCCCGGACATCGGGGCCAGAATTTTAGTGTAATCGAGGTTAGTTTTCGCGGTATCCAGCGTGGCCTGGTTGCGCTTAACCTGCGCCTCGATGGTGCCAATCTGCGCCTCTTTGACCGCTAAATCGGTGGCCGCGGTATCCAGCTCCTGACGCGAAACCAGCTGGCGCTGCGCCAGCTGCTGCTGACGGGCTAAGGTCACGGCGGCCAGCTGACGCTCGGCGCGGGCCTGATTCAGCTGCGCGCGCAGCTCCATCAGCGTCGCTTCGACTTCCTTAATTTGGTTCTCCGCCTGTTCGGGATCGATAACCCCCAGCAGCTGATCCTTCTGTACCTTGTCGCCGATACTCACGCGCAGCGTTTTCAGCTGCCCGCTCACCTGCGCGCCAACGTCGACTTTACGTACCGCGTCCAGCTTACCGGTCGCCAGCACGCTCTGCTGGAGATCGCCTTTACGCACCACCAGAGTCTGATACTGCGGCAGCGGCGCATTCAGCACCCGCCATCCCCAGATGGCCAGAGCCAGTACGATAATGGCCAGTAGCCACCAGACTTTCCTGCGTTTTCCATTGAGCTTCATAAAAATTCCTGATGTTTTAAACCGCAGCGCAAGCCGATGATTCTATCTGGAGATAGCGAAAACATAACCCTGAATTTGCTGCATCCTTACCGCCAGCGCGCTTAATCCGCCCGGCCACGCGCCAGCCACAGCACGCGGGAGAACATTTTCTTCAGCAGCGCCGGCACGGATTCAACCCCGCGCCTCCCGGCTTCCATCGCCACTTCAATCGCCAGGTCCGGCTTTGATGAGCGATGAATAGCTTTGGTGATCACCCGCCGCATATTCATCGGCACGTTTGGCGGCAGCTGCGCCACGCGATGATAAACATCGTTAAAGCCCTGGCGATACATAAAGTGTTCCATGTCCAGCGCCGGCAGCGTTGTCAAATGGTCGCGCTCCAGGTCGCGATCGTCGTTAAGCAGGCTGCGCACCGTCGCGGCGTATTTCTTCCCCGCCTCGTCGCCATCGACCAGAACATGCCATTGAATGCCCATCCGGCTGGCGAACTTAATCAACGGCTTTAGTCCCGACTGGGCAAACTCAATGACCTTCACCCCTTCCGCATCAAAGTGGTGCCCGCACTGTCTGGCCAGTTCGTTGATAACCCAGGTCTCGGTCTCCCCTTCCACCAGCAGCCAGCAGCGGGCAAACAGCGACGAGGCGCGATTGAAGCGAATGTGAAAGGCGATGCGCCGGCTGTCTTCGGCATTCATTCCCCCCGGTCCAAGCCGCCAGGCCGAGACGCGCGACGATTCGCGCACCAGGCGGCAGACGTGCTCAACGGGAGTTAGCGACAGCAGCTCGCCGGAGTTGGTGGTGGTCACGCGCTGCAGCGGCAGCAGGTTGAGCAGATGCCAGGCGACGGAGAGCATAATCGGGTGCAGCCGGGTTTCCGGGTCTTCAATCAGCAGCAGCGGCCGCGCGTCGCGGTCGAGCCGGACCGTGCCCTTGGCCTGCAGCAGAGTAGAGAACAGGCCGAGCAGGATGACCCGGTGGCTTCGCCCGCCGGGCTTATCAATCATCCGGTTGATGATATCCAGATAGCGCCAGCTGCGCTGTTCATCGTGGGAATGGCGGCGCATCAGGCGGTTGCGGGACTGCACGCTGCTCTGCTCGGCAAAATAGTGTTCAAGGAGCTGCACCATGGCCGACAGCCCCTGACGAATCTGGCCGTCGGTTAAATTTTGCGGATGGCTCACCAGCTCCCGGCAGAGATAATCCAGCTGGCGGGCGGTGATTTCAATTTGCGGAGAGTGCGGCACGCTGTCGTTATGGATGCGCCGCATAAAGCGGGCGTCGCGCAGGCGCAGGACCGGCATCAGGCGCACCAGATGGCGCACGAGCTCGTCAATATCCGCCAGCTCCAGCGCTTCCCCTTTGCCGTCAATAAAGCTGCGTAGCGTCATTACGCTGCCATCATCGGCCAGCTCGCCCTCCAGGCGATAGAAAATTCGCTGATAGCCGTCATCACAGGGGACCCAGCTGTCGCTGAGCGGGCGAAAGCGCCGTACCCGATGGTGGCCAGGCTCGCTCTCGCGGAAGGTCAGAATGATGTGCAGATGGTGCTCGCGTCCCTGCACGTCGCCGGGCGGGAACCAGAAATCATCCCGGACAAAATGATAAAGCTCGAACTCTGGCGACAAGAGCAGCGTCAGGGCATCCAGAAGGCTGGATTTTCCCCACGCATTCTCGCCGATCAGCACGTTATTTTGCTCCAGCATCAATGATAAACGATTGATACCGCGAAAACCGACGATCTCCACGCGCTCAAGAAGCATATCCCCTCCGCTCAGTCACCACTTTCTCCTTCAGTTATCAGCAGTATAGCGACACATGCAGGAACATGACACTGCCGTAAACGCCAATATCAGCAGAGGCGAAAAATACCCTTTTCAATATGATTATTGATAAGGGTATTTGTTTAAAAAATAATTCATTCATTGCAGTGGTTACATCTATTATTTTTGTACTACGCTTTTCTTGCACAGTGAATGGTATAAGGATTAACATCACCTTGCCCTAAATCAAATTACATCTATTTATTTAACTGGTTACGGGATGGCGATCGTCCATAAAATAGCGACGCTTTATTTTTATCTTCATCCTTTAGTTGATAAATAAAGATCGGCACGTTAAATCGTGCTCATTAACATTATTATTTGAGGTGGCTATGTTTAGAAAATTAGCAGCGGAATGTTTTGGTACATTCTGGCTTGTGTTCGGTGGCTGCGGTAGCGCGGTTCTTGCAGCAGCCTTCCCGGAGCTGGGAATAGGGTTTGCCGGGGTCGCTCTGGCCTTTGGTTTAACCGTATTAACGATGGCGTTTGCCGTGGGGCATATTTCCGGCGGGCACTTTAACCCGGCGGTGACCTTAGGCCTGTGGGCCGGCGGTCGCTTCCCGGCCAAGGACGTGATCGGTTATATTATCGCTCAGGTGGTTGGCGGTATTATTGCGGCCGGCATTCTGTACGTGGTTGCCAGCGGTAAAGCGGGCTTTGACGCAGCGGCCAGCGGCTTTGCGTCCAACGGCTTTGGCGAACACTCTCCGGGCGGCTACTCAATGCTTTCGGCGATTGTCATCGAAATTGTGCTGACCTGCGGTTTCCTGCTGGTTATTCACGGCGCAACGGATAAAAACGCCCCGGCGGGCTTTGCACCGATCGCTATCGGCCTGGCGCTGACCTTAATTCACCTCATCAGCATTCCGGTAACCAATACCTCCGTCAACCCGGCACGTAGCACCGCGGTCGCTATCTTCCAGGGCGGCTGGGCGCTGCAGCAGCTGTGGCTGTTCTGGGTGATGCCAATCATCGGCGGGATCCTCGGCGGCGTGCTCTACCGCACGCTGCTGGAAAAACGCAGCTAGTCTCACCGTAGACTCACGCTCAGGCCCGGCATAGCCGGGCCTTTCTTTTTGGTGACGGCTTTACTCGGTACAATGATTTGGGTAGTGTCAGTGGCGCTATTTTCATTCTGCAAGGACCAGGCCGTTCATGTTTTCGGGATTATTAATCATTCTGCTGCCGTTGATTATCGGCTATATCATTCCACTTCGTCAGCCGGTAGCGCTTAAAGTCATCGCGCGACTTTTGAGCTGGATTGTCTACGTTATCCTCTTTTTCATGGGGATTAGCCTCGCCTTCCTCGACAATTTAGCCAGCAACCTGCTTTCCATTCTTCATTACGCCGCTGTAAGCGTCGTCGTTATTATGCTGTGTAATATTGCGGCATTAATGTGGCTCGAGCAGAAGATGCCGTGGCGCAGCCAGCATCGGCAGGAGGAATTACCTTCGCGCGTAGCGATGGCAATGGAATCACTGCAGCTGTGCGGCGTGGTGCTTATTGGTTTCCTGATTGGTTTAAGCGGTCTGTCATTTCTGCAGCACGCCACCGAAGCCAGCGAATATACGCTGATCTTCCTGCTGTTGCTGATTGGTATTCAGCTGCGCAATAACGGTATGACCCTGCGGCAAATAGTGCTTAATCGCCGGGGAATGATTGTGGCGGTCGTCGTCATGGCCAGCTCATTACTCGGCGGGATGATCAACGCCTTTATTCTCGACCTGCCGCTTAAAACCGGGCTGGCAATGGCTTCAGGATTTGGCTGGTATTCGCTCTCAGGGATCCTGCTGACCGAATCCTACGGGCCGGTGATTGGCAGCGCCGCGTTTTTTAACGATCTCTCCCGTGAGCTGCTGGCGATTATGCTTATTCCCGGCCTGGTTCGCCGCAGCCGCTCAACGGCCTTAGGCCTCTGCGGCGCGACTTCGATGGACTTTACGCTGCCGGTATTACAGCGCTCCGGCGGCGTTGAAATCGTGCCGGCGGCGATTGTTCATGGCTTTATTCTGAGCCTGCTGGTGCCCATACTGATGGCCTTTTTCTCCGCTTAATACCCCTGTGGCGGTAGTCATCTACTACCGCCAAAATTGCGCTAAATCAATCTCCCTGTAAATTGTATTAGAAATCCCTTTAATCCCTGCGCGCCCGGGCATAACCTTAAACATGTATATTAAATATAACTTTAAAAAAGGTGTGACCATGTTTTGTGTGCAATGTGAACAAACCATCCGTACCCCCGCAGGGAACGGCTGCTCTTACGCGCAGGGTATGTGCGGTAAAACGGCCGAAACCTCCGATCTGCAGGATCTGCTGATTGCCTCCCTGCAGGGCCTCTCCGCCTGGGCCGTTAAGGCTCGTGAATATGGCATCGTTGACCATGAAATTGATAATTTTGCGCCGCGTGCCTTCTTCTCCACGCTGACCAACGTTAACTTCGACTCTCCGCGCATCGTTGGCTACGCGCGTGAGGCCATCGCGATGCGCGAGGCGCTGAAGGCCCAGTGCCTGAATATTGACGCCGGCGCGGCGGTAGACAACCCGATGGCCAGCCTGCAGCTGGTTAGCGACGATTTGGGCGACCTGCAGCGTCAGGCGGCAGAATTTACCCCCAACAAAGACAAAGCAACCATCGGCGAGAATATCCTCGGCCTGCGTCTGCTGTGCCTGTACGGCCTGAAAGGCGCCGCGGCCTATATGGAGCACGCTCACGTTCTGGGTCAGTACGACAACGATATCTACGCTCAGTACCACAAAATTATGGCGTGGCTGGGCACCTGGCCTGACGACCTGAACGCTCTGCTGGAGTGCTCAATGGAAATCGGCCAGATGAACTTCAAAGTGATGAGCATTCTGGACGCCGGTGAAACCACCAAATACGGCCACCCGACCCCGACTCAGGTCAACGTGAAGTCGGTTGAAGGGAAGTGCATCCTGATCTCCGGTCACGACCTGAAAGATCTGTATAGCCTGCTCGAACAAACCGAAGGCACCGGCGTTAACGTCTATACCCACGGTGAAATGCTGCCGGCGCACGGCTACCCTGAGCTGCGAAAATTCAAACACCTGGTCGGTAACTACGGCAGCGGCTGGCAGAATCAGCAGGTTGAATTTGCCCGCTTCCCTGGCCCTATCGTGATGACCTCTAACTGCATCATCGATCCGACCGTTGGCGCCTATGACGACCGTATCTGGACCCGCAGCATCGTCGGCTGGCCGGGCGTAAGCCACCTTGAAGGCGAAAACTTCGCGCCGGTGATCGCCCAGGCGCAGCAGATGGCCGGCTTCCCGTATAGCGAAATTCCGCACCTGATCACCGTTGGCTTTGGCCGTCAGACCCTGCTGGGCGCGGCGGATACGCTGATCGACCTGGTCAGCCGTGAAAAACTACGTCATATCTTCCTGGTCGGCGGCTGCGACGGCGCGCGCGGCGAGCGCAACTACTTCACCGACTTCGCGACCAGCGTTCCGGACGACTGCCTGATCCTGACCCTGGCCTGCGGTAAATATCGCTTCAACAAGCTGGACTTCGGCGATATCGAAGGCCTGCCGCGCCTGGTGGATGCCGGTCAATGTAACGATGCCTACTCGGCGATTATTCTGGCCGTCACCCTGGCTGAAAAACTGGGCTGCGGCGTGAACGACCTGCCGCTGTCGCTAGTGCTCTCCTGGTTCGAACAGAAAGCGATCGTTATCCTGCTGACCCTGCTCTCACTCGGCGTGAAAAACATCGTCACCGGCCCAACCGCTCCGGGCTTCTTCACCCCGGATCTGCTGGCAATCCTCAACGAGAAATTTGGCCTGCGCTCTGTGACGACCGTTGAACAAGACATGCAGCAGCTGTTGAGCGCGTAAGGAGCGATCGAATGACTATGCCAACCCAGCAGTGCCCATGGCGGATGCAGGTACACCACATCCATCAGGAAACCCCCGACGTCTGGACGGTATCGCTGCTGTGCCACGACTGCTATCCCTATCAGGCCGGGCAGTATGCGCTGGTCAGCGTACGCAACTCAGCGGATACGCTGCGCGCCTACACGATCTCCTCTACGCCGGGCGTCAGCGAGTACATTACGCTGACCGTGCGTCGTATTGATGACGGTGCCGGCTCTCAGTGGTTAACCCGTGACGTCAAGCGGGGTGACTACATCTGGCTGTCCGATGCGATGGGTGATTTTACCTGTGCAGATAAGCCGGCGGACCGTTTCCTGATGCTGGCAGCCGGCTGCGGCGTGACGCCGATTATGTCGATGCGCCGGTGGTTGGCGAAGTACCGCCCCGAGGCGGATGTACAGGTCATTTTCAACGTGCGTTCGCCTGAGGACGTCATTTTCGCCGAAGAGTGGCGCCAGTATGCGGTAACCCTGGTGGCGGAAAACAGCGCCACACACGGCTTTGTTGCCGGCCGCCTGACCGCCGATCTGCTGAAAAGCGTACCGGATCTGGCCTCGCGTACCGTGATGACCTGCGGGCCTGCGCCTTATATGGAAATGGTTGAGCAGGAGGTCAGCGCGCTGGGCGTTACGCGCTTCTTTAAAGAGAAGTTCTTTACGCCGCTTGCCCAGACGGCCACCAGCGGGCTGAAGTTTACCAAACTGCAGCCGGCGCAGGAGTTCTATGCACCGGTAGGCACCACCCTGCTGGAGGCGCTGGAAAGCAACAAGGTTCCGGTTACCGTCGCCTGCCGTGCCGGCGTCTGCGGCTGCTGCAAAACCAAAGTCGTTGCCGGCGACTATACGGTCAGCAGCACCATGACGCTGACCGGGCAGGAGATCGCCGACGGCTACGTGCTGGCCTGCTCCTGCCATCCGCAGGGCGATCTGGTTCTGGCTTAGCGGGGAATCATCCTCAACGACAAGCCCCGCCCTGGCGGCAATGCCGATCAGTTAAGGATCGGTTGATCGATCCTTAAACTGCGGCACTATAACGGCTTCCACAACAGGGAGCCGTTTTTATATGCCACTGCTTGATGACCTGCTGAGTTTCAATGACCAGCCATTATTACCCCCACCTTCCACTCAGATTTTTGCTGAGCATCTGCCCGTTGAGTGG
>NZ_CACSIS010000027.1:0-89437 GCF_902705905.1 Klebsiella sp. 18074
ACCCGATGCGCTACAGCAACACCCAGGAGATCTGGAACGAGCTGCGCCATCTGTGTCCGGACTTTTACGGCGCCACCTACGAGAAGATGGGCGAACTGGGTTACATCATGTGGCCGTGCCGCGACGAATCCGCCGCCGACCAGGGGACCTCTTATCTGTTTAAAGAGAGGTTCGCTACCCCCAACGGGCTGGCGCAGTTCTACACCTGCGACTGGGTTGCGCCGATCGACAGGCTCACCGGGGAGTATCCGATGGTGCTCTCAACGGTGCGCGAAGTCGGTCACTACTCGTGCCGCTCGATGACCGGTAACTGTGCGGCGCTGGCGGCGCTGGCGGACGAGCCGGGCTATGCGCAAATCAATACCGCCGACGCCGCGCGTCTGGGTATCGAGGATGAGGCACTGGTGTGGGTTAACTCACGTAAGGGCCGCATCATCACCCGCGCGCAGGTTAGCGAGCGGCCGAATAAGGGGGCGGTCTATATGACCTACCAGTGGTGGATTGGCGCCTGCAACGAGCTGGTAACCGAGAACCTGAGCCCGATAACCAAAACGCCGGAGTACAAGTACTGCGCGGTTAACATTGAGCGGATTGCCGACCAGCGCGCCGCCGAACAGTACGTGATTGATGAGTACAGTAAGCTAAAAGCCCGCCTGCGCGAAAGCGCGATGGGCTAAGTCAGACCGCTTTCCCGGGTAGCGACGTCAATGCCCTGCCCGGTGGCGGGGTTGTCGGGAATGCGTCGCCGCCTGCGAAGAACGCCCTTAGAAGAATGCGGACTTCATCCGCCGCCGGCCGGTCATCACACCGTATAAATGCGGATATCGTGCTCGCGAAACGTGGCGCTGTACTCGCGGCTGACGTTTTCTTCCACCACCAGCACATCGATAGCGCCGCTTTCGACCACTACAAAGCGGGCCACCGCCGGGATCTTGTCCGACGTCAGGCCAACAATAATTTCGCTACACTGCCTGATAACCGCTTTCTTAAATTCGCAGTCCGCGTAGTCAAATCCCGTCAGGCCGGACTCCGGCGCCATCGCGCAGCCGCCGATAAACCCCTGGTCAAAGAGAATCCCCTGCAGCTGCGCCACTGCCGAGGTGCCGACGCATCCCCCGGACGCCCGCTGTATCTGTCCGCCGAGGATCACCACGTCATAGAGCGGTTTTTTTAGCAATACGGCGGCTATTTCCGGCGAGTTCGTCACCACCGTCAGCGCCAACTCGGCGGGCAGCGCCTCGGCCATCGCCAGGTTGGTGGTTCCGGTATCGATAAAAATGCAGCCACCGGGCTTTACCAGCCTTGCGCATTGTTGCGCGATCCTGAGTTTTGTTGCCGTGTTTTTATCTTTACGTTCGCTATAGTCACCGGCCTCCGGCAGATTCATCACTGCCCCACCGTAGACCTTTTTGCAAAACCCACCTTTGCTAAGCTCATGTAAATCACGACGAATTGTGTGTTCAGAGACGTTCAGCCTGGTCGCCAGTTCGGCGCAAACCACCCTGCCGTTCTCCTGCAGGATCTGGCAAATGAGCGCTTGTCGCTGCTGAGGGAATGCAGCATAATCGAGCATGTAACATCCTTTTAATTATATAATCGAGCATTAGTGAGCATGATCATGCATCTGCTCTCCCTCTGTCAACACGCGTCAGGAGATATTCACGATGAAAGTAGCCCATATCGCGCTTTGGACCCGTCAGCTTGAGCAGCAGGCCCGCTTCTGGGTCGATTTCTTTGCCGGCGAGATTAACGATAAGTACTGCAGCCAGACGAATCACGGCTTTGCCTCCTACTTTGTGAAGATCGGCGACAATATTGCCATCGAGCTGATGACCAAGCCGGGGCTCAGCGAAGGGACGCCGGATAATAACCACACCGGCTGGGTGCACCTGGCCATTGCGGTAGGCGGAGCAGAAAAAGTTGATCTACTGGCGCAGCGCGCTGACGCGCAGGGTATTTTAGTCTCGCCGCCGCGCACCACCGGCGACGGCTACTATGAGGCGGTGATCAAAGACCCCGATGGCAATCTGATTGAAATCGTCGCATAGTCGTCTCTGACATCCGAACCAACCAGGAGCGCCCCGTGCCCGCCTACCACGTTATCGACAGAGAAACCTGGCATCGCCGGGAGCATTTCGAATTTTATCGCACGTTTGCCAACCCCAGCTTTAACCTCTGCGTACCGCTTGAAGCGCAACGACTGTACGAATGCGCCAAAGACCGGCAGATCTCCTTTTTCCAGCTGGCGCTCTACGCCCTGCTGCGGGCGGCCAACGCTATTCCTGAGCTCAAACAGCGGATGCTGGGCGACGAGATTATTGAATACGATGAGATAGCAGTGATGACGCCGGTGATGACCGCTCAGGAGGGGTTTCGCCAGGTGTGGTGCGACAACGCCGCCGATTTTGCCGCCTTTAACCGGGCGGCAACGCCGGGCATTGAGGCGGCAAAAACCACCGATCCGGCGCCGCTTATCGTCAACGGCGAGCACTTCTTCTGCGCCAGCTGCCTGCCGTGGCTGCATTTCAGCGCCATCACCCATGCCGAATATTATGTCGGCGCCGCGGTGCCCGCCCTCACCTGGGGCAAACTGAAAAACGGCGTAATTCCGGTCGCGGGTAAGTTCAACCACGCCTTCGTTGACGGCCTGCACGCCAGCCGCTTCTTCGCCGAAATAGAGGCGGGGTTTGCCGATCCAGACGCGCTATGGCGGCCGCTGCCCTGAAACGCTATCCCGCCCGCTGACGCCCCTCAGCGGCTTCGGCGCGGGGCTAGCGCCCGATCGGCTGGTAGCCCTGCCATTCAGGTTTCGCCGCCGTTCCCGCCGCGTTGGGCGTCAGGTGCAGATACCAGTCGCCCACCTTATCCAGAAGCAGGCAGTCATCAACCTCTTTGAGATTATCTTTATGCTGCTGATCCACGCCCCGCAACAGCGTGCGCAGCGCCTTCTCTTTCGCTTCCCGCGCGTCCCGCGCCGCGAAAAGGTCAAACTCGTGCAGTTCCGCCAGCGTATCCGGCCGATAGCCCCCGGCATTCACAAAGAACAGCCTGACGTCGGCCGCCGGGGGCTGCTTCGCTAATACCACGTCGTAGCCATCAGCCCAGGTAATCTGACTGTAGCCATCGATATGAATTTTATCGGCATCACCAAACCACGCCGCGCGCAGAGCGGGCCAGGCATCCTCGGGTTTTTCCGCCGCCACAAACTGAATATCGTGCACTTCAATATTCGATTTTCCCGAATTGCCGCCAACATAGAACATAAATAGCTTCACTTCAGATCCCCTGCATCGTTATTTTCGCTATATATAAGACTATATAACGAAGATTTCAGCAAGCCGGCTGTCGCAAATGCAGCAGCCCGCATTCAGCGCAGCTGCATTTGCAGCATCTTCTCTGCAGACACAAAAACCTAACTCGTTGATTATAAATCAAATAAAAATTTAATTTTCTGGCACAGCCTTTGCTACCTGATTATATAACTCATTGGAATTATAGATTATTTAGTTATCTATTTTTTGCATATAGCACGGTAATCAGGATGGGATCAGCATGCCAGAAAGCACACAGCCGGTTAGTTACACCCGTTTCGCCCCGCGGGCGCACGTTATCAGCAGCGATGAAGAGGCGGTGGCCATCGCCCATGAGATAGCGCTGGTGCTGCAGCCCGGCGCCGCCGAGCGCGACCGCAGCGCCGTTGTGCCACCCGAGATCGTCGATACCTTTTCCAATAGCGGGCTATGGGGCATTACGGTACCGCGCCGCTGGGGCGGAGCCGAGGTCTCTGCCGCTACGCTGGCGCAGGTTATCGCCATTATCTCCGCCGCCGACCCTTCGCTGGGGCAAATCCCGCAGAACCACTACTGCCTGCTGGAGGATATTCGCCTGCAGGGCAGCGATGAGCAGCGCGCCTTCTTCTTTAACCTCGTCCTGCAGGGGCACCGCTTTGCCAACGCCCTCTCAGAAACCGGGGGTAAAACGGTTCTCGATATCCGCACCCGGCTTGAAGCCCGCGCGGAGGGCCTGTATATCAACGGCCGCAAAGGCTACTGCACCGGTTCGCTCTACGCCCACTGGATCGGCATTCTGGCGCTGGACGCCGACGACAACGCGCAGCTGGCGTTTGTCCCTCGCGACAGCGCGGGGCTGACCGTGGTCGACGACTGGGCCTGCCTCGGGCAGCGCAATACCGCCAGCGGGACGGTGCTAGCCGAGGATCTGGCGGTCGAGCCGTTTCATCTGTTTCCGACGTGGCAATCCTACGCCACGCCAACTCTCGCCGGGCCCTTCGCGCAGCTCACCACCGCCGCCATCGATGCCGGCATCGCCCGGGCGGCCCTCAACGACACGGTGGCGTTCGTGCGCGAGTTCGCCCGGCCGTGGATTGACGCCGGGGTAGAGCGCGCCGGCGACGACCCGCTCACCATCTACCATATCGGGCAGATCGACAGCCGGCTGGCCGCCGCCGAGGCGCTGCTGGAGCGGGCGGGTAAAACCCTCGATCGCTACCGCCACGCGCTCAACGAGGAGAACGTGGCGCTGGCTTCGGTTGCCGTCGCCCGCGCAAAGGTATTCACCACCGAAGTGGCGCTGGAGGCCGCCAGCCGCCTGTTTGAGCTCAGCGGCACCCGCGCCGCCGCCAGCAGCAATAACCTCGATCGCCACTGGCGTAACGCCCGCGTCCATACCCTGCACGACCCGGTGCGCTGGAAGTATCAGTTGCTGGGCAACTGGGTGCTGAACGGCGTTCGCCCACAGCGCCACGACTGGAACTAAGGTGGCAACGGTGCTGGAATTTTTTGCCGAAATCGACTGGAACGACGTGGCGCAGGCCGCTATCGATACCCTGACGATGCTGGGCTGGTCGCTGGGCTTTACCGTCCTGATTGGCCTGCCGCTGGGGATCGTGCTCTACCTGACCGGCCAGCCCCGGCTGCTGCACGCCCCGCGGCTTTATCGCCTGCTGTCGCTGGCCGTCAACGTGCTGCGCTCTCTGCCGTTTATCATTTTGCTGATCGTGATGATCCCGGTCACTACCTTCATCACCGGCACCTCGCTGGGGGTACAGGGCACCATTCCGCCGCTGGTGGTCGGCTGCGCGCCCTTCTTCGCCCGGCTGGTCGAAACGGCGCTGCGCGAAGTGGATCACGGGCTGGTGGAGGCCAGCTGGTCGATGGGCGGCAACACCTGGCAGCTGATCTGGCACACCCTGCTGCCCGAGTCGCGCTCGGGGCTGGTGGCCGCGGTGACCGTCACCGCCATTCTGCTGGTGGACTACACCTCGATGGCGGGAGTGATTGGCGGCGGCGGTCTCGGTGACCTGGCAATCCGCTTTGGCTATCAGCGCTTTCAGACCGACGTTATGGTCGTCACCGTGCTGCTGCTGATTGCCCTGGTGCAGATATTACAAATGAGCGGCGACCGCCTCGTGCGGTCGATAAGCCGTAAATAAAGGATGCCCGCCCTCTTCCCGCTGCCACAACCGGTTGACGGGCATCCGTCGCGCAAACATTAAAGGAAAAGATGATGAAAAAAACGCTTATCGCCGCCGGGCTGCTGGCCCTGTTCTCTTTATCGGCCGCCGCCAACGAAACGCTGACCGTCGGCGCCACGCCGGTCCCGCACGCGGAGATCCTCGAATTCGTCAAACCGGTGCTGGCGAAAGAAGGGGTCGATTTAAAAATCAAAGTCTTCAACGACTTTATTCAGCCTAACCAGCAGCTGGCGGAAAAAAATCTCGACGCTAACTACTACCAGTACCGGCCGTTCCTCGATAACTACAATCAGACGCGACACACCCATCTGCTGCCGGTGGTGGGCGTGCATATCGAACCGTTTGGCGCCTACTCCAGCAAGTACAAATCCATTAAAGCGGTACCGGACGGCGCCACCATCGCCATCCCCAACGATCCGGTCAATACCGGCCGCGCGCTGGTGATGCTCAGCAACGCGGGGCTCATCACCCTGAAAAACCCGCAGGACCCGCAGTCGGCCACCCGGGATATCGTCAGCAATCCGCACCGTTTCAAAATTCGCGAGCTGGAGGGGGCGATGCTGGCACGGGCGGTGAATCAGGTCGACCTGGCGTTTATCTTTGCCAACTATGCGCTGGAGGCCGGAATTGATACCGACAAAGCGCTGCTGGTGGAAAAAGGCAGCGATCTTTACGTCGAGTACCTGGTGGCCCGCCCCGACAACATCAACGATCCGGGGATCCAAAAGCTGGCGAAAGCCCTGCACTCCGAGGCGGTACGCAATTTCATCCTCACCCGCTATAAGGGCAAAATTGTGCCCGGTTTCTGACCGCTGAAATTGACCCGGCAGCGCCACCGCTGCCGCCATTTGCTGGCTAACGGAGGAGAATACCGTGACCAATGCGCCCACCGCGGTACCGCATATTGAGTTAACCCACATCGGTAAAGCCTATCCCACCGGCGTTCGGGCGCTGCAGGATATCAACCTGACGATTCACCAGGGCGAAATCTTCGGCATTATCGGGCGCAGCGGTGCCGGGAAATCCACCCTGCTGCGCCTGTTTAACCGCCTGGAAAGCGCCGACAGCGGCGAAATCATTATTCATGGCGAGCCTACCCGGCGCTATTTACCCGCCCAGCTGCGGGATCTGCGCCGCCGGGTGGCGATGATCTTTCAGCATTTCAATTTGATGTCGACGAAGACGGTGGCGCAGAACGTCGAGCTGCCGCTAAAAATGGCCGGCGTTCCCCGGGACGAAAGGCGGCGGCGGGTCGACGAAATGCTTGAGCTGGTGGGCCTTAGCGCCCTGCGCGACAGCTGGCCGTCGAGGCTCTCCGGCGGGCAGAAACAGCGTACCGGTATTGCCCGCGCGCTGGTCACCCAGCCGGAGATCCTGCTGTGCGATGAGGCGACCTCGGCGCTCGACCCGGAGAATACCTACGCCGTGCTGGCGCTGCTGCGAGAGATAAACCAGCGCCTCGGCCTGACCATTATCCTTATCACCCACGAGATGGACGTGATTCGTACGCTGTGCGATCGGGTGGCGGTGCTCGAACAGGGCAAAATTATTGAACAGGGCGAGGTGTGGCAGATTTTTGGCAATCCGCAGCATGAGGTCACCCGCAGCATGACCGGGACGCTGCATCACGCGCGCCCCGGCGAGCCGGAGGCGCCGGTCGCCGGTCGCCAGGTGGTGACGCTCCACTTTGACGGCAGCAGCGGGCGGGAGCCCAATTTACAGCAGATCGCCAGCCTGCTCGGGGCCCAGGCCAGCCTGCTCTCCAGCAGCTGCGAGCATATCCAGGGGCGAACGATCGGCCAGATTAGAGTACGCCTGGCGCAGCCGCTGGACCTCGCCGCGCTGCGCCAGCACGGCTGGGTAGCGGACCGCTTCACCCTTGGCACGGAGGTGATAGCGTAAACCACTGCTCGTTTGCCAAAATCCGGCATTTTAATTCTGTATTATTGCTAATTCTAATTCGTCATAAATCATAGCTTTTCGGTGTTAGACAGTCGGAGGTGCGGCTCTTATCTTTCGTCATGAATTGTAAATTTAAGCGCAATCATTTGATGAGGGAGCACTTTTGTCCAGATTACTGCCCGGATTAAAAACCAAACGTTCGCGATTCTCGCTAGCTCTGAAAATCGCGCTCATTAGCGGCGCGGTGGCATTTTCTTCTGTCGCCACTGCGGATGATATTTTACAGGAAGGGATCACCCCGGCCACCGATGCCAGCCAGATCCCGGCGGCCGCCAAACTGCGTAAAGACACCGTGGTTGCCGGTATTTCCGAGCCGCAGGGCATCTTTAACCCCTACTTCTTCGTTAACGGCTGGGACGAAAACGTCACCAACGTCATCTTTTCACGGCTGATTGACTGGGACAGCCACGGTAATCTGGTGCCAGGGCTGGCCGAAAGCTGGACCGTCAGCGCCGATAACAAGGTCTACACCATCAAGCTGCGTCCCAATCTGACCTTCAGCGACGGCTCGCCGCTCACCGCCGAAGACGTGGCCTTTACGCTCACCGTGTTGCTGGACCCCAAATACGACGGCGATACCGACATCACGCTCGCCAATATTACCGGCGGTGCTGAATATAAGGCCGGTACGGCAGACAGCGTGAGCGGCCTGAAGGTGATCGACCCGCTGACGCTGCAGGTGACCACCAGCGAACCGGGCGCCACTACGCTTGCCAAAATCGGCGGCCCGGTGCTCTCCAAAGCTTACTACGGCAAGGGATATCAGCGCGGGCAGCTCGACTATCTGCGCACGCTGCACGGCAAACCGCTGGGCAACGGCCCTTACGTCTACGACAAGTATCTCCCGGGCCAGGAGATCCGCTTCCACGCCAACAGCCATTACTATCGCGGTACGCCGCCGACGCCGCGCTTTATCTATCGCGTCACCAATCCGTCCACCAACTTCCAGCTGTTCCAGACCGGCGAGACCGATTACGACGCCTTTACCTCACGCCCGGACGATATCGAACAGCTGAAAATGCTCGGCTTCGCCAACATCAACCTCTACGGCTCCAGCGACTACAGCCAGGTTGAATTCAACGTACGCCGCCCGGCGCTGCAGGATGTCAAAGTGCGCCAGGCGCTGATTTACGGCCTCGACCGGCAGAAGCTGATTGACGTGGTGTATCAGGGCTACGGCAAGGTGGCCATTGAGCCCATCGCCCCCATCTCCTGGGCCTACAGTGCAGAAGGCGTTAACCCGTATAAATACGACCCGGCACAGGCGAAAAAGCTGCTTGATGAGGCGGGCTGGAAGCCCGGACCGGACGGCATCCGGGTGAAAGACGGCAAGCGCCTGGAGCTGACGCTGCTGGTCAGTAAGAAGGTGCTCAACGATGCGCTGATCCCCATCGCCAAAGAGAACTGGCAGCAGATTGGCGTCCTGCTGAAACCACAGGTGGTGGACTTCAACGCCCTGATGGCCCAGCGCAAATCGGGTAACTACGATCTGGCCTCCTTCAGCACCAGCACGCTGAACGATCCGCACGACGGGGTGTGGGACTTCTACAGCAGCGAGGCGAAAGAGTCGGGCTATCACAATCCGCAGGTCGATAAGCTGATTAGCCAGGGCAATTCGGTGCTCGACGTGAACCAGCGCAAGCCGATTTACCACCAGCTGTACAAAGTGCTGGCGGAAGACCCGCCGGTTATCTTCCTCGGCTACCGCCAGATCCTCTCCGCCAGCAGCGCCAGGGTCAGCGGCTTTAAGCCGGATATCTATAACGGTCTGACCGGCAGCCTGCCGGACGTGAAAATCGCCAGGTAAAAATCGCCTCCGCCGGGGTTTCCCTGCGGGGGATATGAGAATGTTATGAGAAATTTCATCCTGAGACGGCTGCTGCAAACTCTGCCGATGCTGCTGCTGGCTTCCTTGATCATTTTTATGCTGTTCGCTAAAACCCCGGGCGACTTTATCGACGGTAATATCACTCTTACCGCCGCCCGCGCCGCCGAGCTGAAGGCCATCTACGGCCTCGACCAGCCCCTGTTCACCCGCTACCTGCACTGGCTCGGCCAGCTGCTGCGCGGCGACCTGGGCTTCTCGCTGCAGTACCAGATCCCGGTCAGCCAGCTGCTCAACCAGTACGTCTGGAACTCCTTTCTGCTGGCCAGCGTCGCGCTGGTTTTTTACTGGGGCATTGGCCTGACGGTGGGGATCGTTTCCGCCATGAAGCCCAACTCGCTGTTCGATCACCTGGTCAGCATCGCCGTCTTCGCCGCCATGTCCTTTCCGACCTTTTTCCTCTGCCTGCTGCTGATTAAGTGGTTCGCCGTCGATCTGCACTGGCTGCCGCCGGGGGGCATGACCAACACCGGCAGCGATGAGCGCGGCTGGGCCTATATCCTGCAGGTGGCGGCGCATCTGGCGCTGCCGGTGCTGGCGCTGGTGATGCTGCAGGCCGGTAGCCTGACGCGCTACTTTCGCGCCAGCATGCTTGAGGTGGTGAAAATGGATTTTATCCGCACCGCCCGCGCCAAGGGGCTGCGCGAACGCACGGTTATCTTCAGGCACGCGCTGCGCAACGCCCTGCTGCCGATTATCACCCTGCTCGGCTTTGAGCTGCCGGGGTTGTTTTCCGGCGCCATCATCACCGAAAAAGTCTTCAACTGGCCGGGAGCGGGCCATATTCATATCGACTCGCTGGCCGCCCGCGACTATCCGGTGCTGATGGGTTTTACCCTGTTTCTGGCGGTGCTGACGATCCTCGGCAACCTGATTGCCGACGTGCTCTACGCGTGGGCCGACCCGCGAATCCGAGTGAGGTCCTGATGCTTAGCTCCCTGTTTTCAACCAACCGTCGCCTGCGTAAAGCGACGATCCCGACGCTGGCGCAGATAGCGCCCTCCCCCTGGCGCCAGGCCTGGCAGGCGCTGAAGCGCAACCGACTGGCGATGCTGTGTCTGATAATCCTGCTGCTGATGGCGGCGTGGTGCGCGCTCGGTCCCCTGTGGTCACCGTGGAAAGATGATGCCACCGACGTGCTGATGATCAACAAGCCGCCAGGCGCCGAACACTGGCTGGGTACCGATTTTCTCGGCCGCGACGTCTATACCCGTCTGCTGCTGGCCGGGCGGATCTCACTGATTATCGGCCTTCTGACCATGCTGCTGTCGGTGACCCTGGGCTATCTGCTCGGCGCGGTCTCCGGCTACGCCGGCGGGCTGACCGACCGGCTGATCATGCGCCTGGCGGACCTGGTGATGACCATTCCCGGCCTGCCGCTGCTGATTGTCGCCGGGGCGATGCTCTCTGAACTCGATTTCTCCCCGGAGTCGCGGATCTACATGGTGGTGATAATGCTGAGCCTGCTGGAGTGGCCGAAGCTGGCGCGGCTGGTGCGCGGTCAGTGCCTGTCGCTGCGCGAGCGCGACTTTATGCTGGCCACCCGGGTGCTGGGCCTGTCGGCGCGCCGCCGCCTGTTTGGCCATCTGCTGCCCAATACCATTCCGATACTGGTGGTGATGGCGACGATGGCGGTCGCCAACGCCATTCTGAGCGAGTCGGCCCTCAGCTATCTCGGGCTCGGCGTAGTGCCACCCACCCCGTCGTGGGGCAACATGATGGACGCAGCCAACAGCCTGATCGATTTCCAGCGCCGCCCGTGGCTGTGGATGCCGCCGGGACTGGCTATTTTTATCACCGTTATCGCCATTAACGTGCTGGGCGACGGCCTGCGCGACGCGATGGACCCCAAAATGAAACAGAGGCTGAAATGAGCGCGCCGCTAATCACCTTTAACCAGCTTTCGGTCTCCTTTACCGGTGAAACAAGCCGCGTGCGGGCGGTGCAGGAGGTATCTTTCGCCATTCATGCCGGGCAAACCGTCGGCGTGGTCGGCGAGTCCGGCTGCGGCAAAAGCGTCACCGCGATGTCGCTGATGGGCCTGCTGCCTCCCCAGGCGGCGCGCATCGACGGTGGAGAGATTCTGTTCAACGGCGAGGATCTGCTGCGCCTGAAGGCGGGCAAAATGGCCGACCTGCGCGGCAACCGGCTGGCGATGATCTTCCAGGAGCCGATGAGCGCGCTCAATCCGGTATTCACCATCGGCGAGCAGCTGTGCGAACCGCTGATCCGCCATCGCGGTGAATCGGCAAAGGCCGCCTGGCAGCACGCCACGCGGCTGATTAACGACGTCGGACTGGCGCGGGCGGAGAACCTGATGAACAGCTACCCGCACCAGCTCTCCGGCGGGATGCTGCAGCGCATCATGATCGCGATGGCCCTGAGCTGCCGGCCGCAGCTGCTGATTGCCGACGAGCCCACCACCGCCCTGGACGTCACCGTGCAGGCGCAGATCCTCCAGCTGCTGCGCGATCGTTCCCGGGCCAGCCGGATGGCGATGATGCTGATCACCCACGACCTCGGCGTTATTGCGCAAATGGCAGAGCACGTGGTGGTGATGTACGCCGGCAGGGTTGTTGAACAGGGCCCGACGGCCGAGATATTACGCCACCCGCAGCACCCCTATACCCAGGGGCTGATTGCCTCCCGCCCGGTGCCCGGCGAGCGCCGTCGCCGCCTCTACTCGATCCCCGGACAGGTGCCGGATCTGGCCGCTCTTCCGCCGTACTGCGCCTTTGCCGATCGCTGCGCGCGCGCCAGCGAACGCTGCCGCCAGGGGATCCCCCCGCTGGCGGGCCGCGCCCAGCAGGTCGCCTGTTTTCACCCTGAGCTCGCGGAGGTTGTGGCATGAGCAGTGAATACGTCATCGAGGTCGAAGGACTTAAAAAGCACTTCCCGCTGCGCGACGGGCTGTTCGGTCAGCAAACCGGGGAGCTGCGGGCGGTGGACGGCGTGAGCTTTAAGATCCGTCCGGGGACCATTTTCGGCCTGGTGGGGGAATCCGGCAGCGGCAAAACCACCGTCGGGCGCACCCTGCTCGGGCTGTATGAGAAAACCGCGGGCAGCGTCAGGTATCGCGGCCGCGAGCTCAGCGCGCTCTCTTCGCACGAGATGCGGGCGCTGCGGCCGAAAATCCAGCTGGTCTTTCAGGACCCCTACAGTTCGCTGAACCCGCGAATTCGCATTGGCGACGCCATCGGTGAGGCGATGCTGGAGCACGGGCTGTGCAGCAAGGTGGAGCTGTATGACCGAACTATTGCGGTCATGCAGATTTGCGGCCTCGCGCCGCAGCATTACAACCGTTTTCCGCACGAATTTTCCGGCGGCCAGCGCCAGCGCATCGGCATCGCGCGGGCGCTAATCCTCAACCCGGATTTCATTATTGCCGACGAGCCGATTTCGGCGCTGGACGTTTCCATCCAGGCGCAGATCATTAACCTCTTTTCCGACCTGCGCGACGACCTGGGGGTTACGTTCCTGTTTATCTCCCACGACCTCGGAGTGGTGGAGCATCTGTGCGATGACGTGGCGGTGATGTACCTCGGACAGCTGGTGGAAACCGCTAGTCGCGACGCGCTGTTTGCCCGGCCGCTGCATCCCTATACCCGGGCACTGCTGGCGGCGGTACCCACCTTAGACCCGCTGCGCGAACCGGCGGTGGTGGTGCAGGGCGAGATCCCTGACCCGTCAAACCCGCCGCCCGGCTGCCGCTTCTCCTCCCGCTGCCCGCAGGCCAGCGAACGCTGCCGCCGGGAAGTCCCCGCCCTCCGGGAGGTCGCCGCGGGGCATCACGTCGCCTGCCACGGCGTTTAGTTCACCCGGCCGGCTGCGGGCGAAAAAAAACCTGCCGCTCGTTCAGCGGCAGGTTTTTTTCCCCTGGGGGAGCTAATCCTCGGTATGCGTGGAGAGCCCGCGGGCGCTACTCGTCGAGGGCGTAGGCGATGATATCGTCGCCGACGTCCGGCGAGTGGCTGGCGCCACCGGCTGAGATAACCACGTACTCTTTGCCCGTTTTCGGCGATTTGTAGATCAGCGGTGCGGCCACTGCGCCTACCGGCAGGCGCGCGCGCCACAGCTCTTTCCCGGTCGCCGAATCCAGCGCCCGTAGATAGTTATCCTGGGTACCGGCAAAGAAGATCAGCCCGGAAGCGGTCGAGGTTGGGCCGCCCAGGGTCGGCATTCCCAGAGGAATATGCAGATGGGTTTTCAGCCCCAGCGGACCGGTATCTTCGACCGAGCCCAGCGGCACCTGCCACAGCAGCTGGCGGCTATTGAGGTCAACGGCGCTCATGGTGCCGAACGGCGGCGTGTTGCACGGTACGCCCAGCGCAGACTGCAGAATATCGATCCGCACGCCGCCGTACGGCCCGGCGATCTGCGGACGGACGGTGCCCATAAAGCCCGGGACTTCGTCGGTGGAGACCTTGTATTTCGCCATATCTTCCTGACGCACCAGCGACATTCTCAGCGGCATACGCATGTCATTAACAAACAGCGTCCCGGTGCGCTCATCGATGGTGATGCCGCCCCAGTTCATGCCGCCCAGCAGGCTCGGCCATTCGATATACGGCTTCTCTGACGGCGGCGTATACATTCCAAGATAGGTGGACTCTTTAAAGTCAATGCGGCAAATCAGCTGGTCAAACGGCGTCACGCCCCACATTGATTTCTCGGTTAACGGCTCGACGCCGAGCTGCGGCATGCCGCTAGAGAACGGCTGGGTCGCGGAGAGACGCTCGCCTTCCGCCCCGCCCTGCGCCACCGGGCGCTCCTCTACGCGGGTCACCGGCTTGCCGGTACGGCGGTCAAGGACGTAGATTTGGCCGGTTTTGGTGGTCTGAATCAGTACCGGGACCTCTTCGCCCTGGTCGTTCTTCATGTGGAACAGCACCGGCTGGGACGGCAGGTCATAATCCCAAATATCGTGGTGCACGGTCTGGAACACCCACTTCGTTTCACCGGTACTGGCATCGACCGCCACCACCGAGGAGCCGTACTTCTCTTTGGCTTCGTTACGATCGCCGCCCCAGTAATCCGGCGGACCGTTGCCGGTCGGCAGATAGACCAGGTTCAGCTCTTTATCAAAGCCCGGTACCGTCCACACGTTCGGGGTTTCGAGGGTGTACACGCGCCCTTTTTGCGGATCGGTCACATTTTCCGGATGGCCAATGTCCCAGGCCCACACCACCTTACCGCTGCGCACGTCAAAGGCGCGGACTACGCCGGACGGCTCGCCGTGGACGATATCGCGAACCCAGCCGCCGAGAACCGCGATGTGCCCCATAATCACCGGCGTTGAGGTTGGGTGATAGCGCTTGCTGTTTTCGGTGTTATCCATCCCCTGCTTCAGATCGACGCTGCCGTGAGTGCCGAAGTCTTCGCACAGTTCACCGGTTTTCGCATTCAGCGCCAGCAGGCGGGCGTCAACGGTGGAGACCAGAATCCGCTGCGGGCACTGCTGCAGTGACGGGCTGGCCTTCTCCTCGGCGCTCAGCGAGGTGTCGCTTTGCACGTCGTAATAGCCCACGCCGCGGCAGGTAACGTGCTCTGCGGTCTGCGCGTGCGGGTCAAAGCGCCAGCGCGCTTTACCTGTGTCGGCATCGATGGCAGTCACCACGTTGAGCGGCGTACAGGAATAGAGGGTATCGCCAATCTGCAGCGGGGTATTTTCATCAACCCCGATCCCCGCGCCGGTCAGCCGACGGCCGGTGTGGTAGGTCCAGGCCACCTTCAGGTTTTTGACGTTTTGCGGGGTGATTTGGTCATAAGGCGCGAAGCGGGTGCCGGAAGCGTCACGGCCGAAGAACTCCCAGTTATCGCTTTGCGCGGCCTCGGCCGGCCTGCCGTCGGTCGCCGCTTGGACGACGCCGTTATGGATGCCGCCGTGCGGATAGAATGCCGATACCAGTGTCGCCAGCAGGGCGATGAAAATCACCGCGGCGCTGCGGTTCGCGTAGCGGATCTGCGCGCGTTTAAGCGGCAGGGTCGCGGCCAGCCACAGGCCCAGCATCAGCAGCAGAGCGGGAACCACCAGCCGCGGGATCAGGCCCCAGTAGCTAAGCTGGACTTCGTACAGCGCCCAGACCAGGGTCAAAAAGAAGGTAATAATTGCGAAAGGGAGAACGTATTTACTGCGGATAAGGTAGCCGACGGCGATAACCATGTAGGCCAGGCCCGCCAACAGATACCAGGCGCTGCCGCCAAGAGAGAGGAGCTTGCCGCCCCAGATAGTTAAGAACAGACCAATGCAAAAACTCAATAACACAAATAGCAGGCGCCAGGCGGTGAAGAACATCCCTCTGCCGCTACCTCGTTGTTCGTCCATATTTCATCCCATACGACGTTAGTCGTTATAACCAATGTATTTATTTTAAACAGTGCTTTATTGACATAATTAAGGCACAGACCACATAACATACTGGTTTGACGCTCCTGAGCGGAGCGAAGAACGTAAGAAAGTATATGATTTTGTAAATTTTATGTAAAACTATCCAGCATTTTATGTTTAAATTTTTTTAATTTATAAAAGGAAGTTGATAGACGAAGCGGTTTTAAGCACCACGACGCGAGGCGGGAAGATGGCACGATGGTCGAAGAGAATAAGGAGTGGTCCGGAGCAACTGGAAGCTATCCCGAACAGGAGGGAGCGATACGGAGCCTGCGGAAGATTGCGGGCTAGTGCCTGCTAGTACGGGAGAGAGTGGGCAATAGCTGGCGATGATGGGAGATAGCGGGAGAGGGTTATAAATAGCCTGAGATGGTGGGAGATTGCCGGCCAACAGCCCCCTGTTGACCGACTCCCGACAACCCCGCCGCTGCAGATTAACCGGCGTTAAGACGCCCGCCAAGCTGCTGGATTGAAGCCGCAAGCTCGTGCTGCGCCAGCTCCTTCAAACTTTCACGTTTGATAAACTGGCTGCGATGCTTACTTTTGACCTCTTCAAGGCTTTTCTTTATTTCCTGCGACGGCAGCTTATACCAACCGCGACGATGCTGCTCACCGCCCACTTCCAGCCACAGCGCAGCGTAATTAGTCATTACTTTGTCGCTTTTAACGTGGAAATTGCTGTCAACCGCATAGATCTCTTTAATATTACAGTGCTGTAAAAAACCGTACAGCAGCGTGATAATTAAATTTTTAGGTCGGATACCGTGAAGCTCCTTAGTCAAGACTTTAATTTCATCACCGGTCACGTCTTTCCCCCCCTGAATACCGCCAATATAAGCGCGGCCGTCGGCGGTACAGGAAAAACAGAGACTGTAGATGCGTCTATTATCGAGAAGCATTAACAGCATCAGCTCCCCTTCTTCCTGAAAAGGCGATGCCAGCAGCTTAACGTCAATGCTGGTACCATTTTTCAGCGGAACGGTCGCTACCGTCAGCCCAAACTCCGTCACGTTATACAGCTGCGGCATGATCGCTGCGGAAAATGTTTTTTCCATAAAAATCAACGAGCCGTAGGCGATATCGAGTTTGGTTCTCTTTGACAACTTCTTATTTAAATAGGCTTTGAAGGGTTTATCCTGAAAGCTGACCAGCCCCTCCGTGGCGCCGGTTAATCTGGCGCAAACGTATTTATCACACAGCGCCCGGTATTCCCTATATTTGCCCCCTGCCAGAGGTATTTCTCTGCATCGACGTAACACCTTCTTATATTTGAGTTTAACATTACAAATGAGTTTATTATTTTTTCGCCATTCTTTGATGGCGACTGCTGCTGTTATAGCCATCGATCAAGATCCATAGAATCAACCATAATCACGGCAATAATATCATAAATCATTCAAGTCAACGCTTAGTTACCCGTTCGTTGTCCTTTCATTTAATAAATAGCCAGGTGATCATTCTTTAAAACCTGAAATTAAATTCAGCCCGCCTGTCAACTCTCATTATTAGCAGTCAGCTTCATTATTTATCACCTGCAGGGGGAAACGGATGCGGGTTACCGCTACGTGCTGTCAACGACGGCACGGGGTGCCCCCTCGCCCGTTTTGCCCTATAATCTGGCCACGGTCAAAACTGAACTAAAGTGGGTAACTCATGGAAATTGATCTCGACAACCTGGTTTTTAGCGGTCTGGAAGAGGCGCAGGAGCGTAATGCTGAACGCCTTGAAGACGCGGATAAGAAAGCCCAGGCGATCGTTGCCGATGATGATTGCGGCGACGCCTGCAAAATCTGATTTCTGAACCGGCCGACGAGGCCGGTTTTTTTATGCCCCTCCCCGCTGAAATTGTCCCCTTTCCCGGGGAAATTAATTCCCCAGGCCGGCGCTGCGGGCCTGCGTCAGCATTACGGCAAATACCGTCCCTGCGGCCAGGCGGGCAGAAAACCCTTCAGCGTGTCCAGCAGCGCCTGCGCCGCTTTTGAGAGCTGCATATGTCCGGCGTGGATCACCCCGATGCATTTTTCAATCGGCGGGTTATCCAGCGGCAGGCACACCGCCCCCAGCGCCGCCATCTGCGAGCGGCACAGCGCCGGCACCGCGCTGCCGCCGAGGCCACTGGCGACCATCCGCCCCACCGTCACCAGCTGGTGGCTCTCCAGCGCCACGTCGAGCTTAAGCCCGCTGCGCGCCAGCTCCTCCTCGAGCATCAAACGCACCGCCGACGGCCGCTGGAGGGTAATAAAATCCAGCGTCAGCAGCTCCCGCCACGAAAGATGGCTTTTGCTGGCTAAGGGGGACTCTTTCGGCACTATCGCCACGAAGCGGTCTACGGCGAGAGGCGTAAAAAGCAGATTGTTGGTCGGCGCGGGCTCAAAGGCGATGCCCATCTCCACTCGCCCTTCGCGAACCATTTCAATCACCTGTTCGTTGATAACGTCGTGAACCGTGACGTTAATCGCCGCATAGCGGTCGCGGAAGGCTTTCAGCACCTCGGGCAGCACGTTCGCGGCAAAGGAGGGCATCGCGGCGATGGAGATCTTTCCCCGCTGCAGGGTAAAGCTCTGGCGCATCGCCTCTTCGGCGTTATCCCAGTCCGCCAGCAGCTGGCGGGCCATCGGTAGAAAAATCTCGCCCTCCTGCGTCAGCGTCACTTTACGGGTGCTGCGCTGCAGCAGAGGGCCGCCTAAAACCTCTTCCAGCCCCTTGATTGTCAAACTGAGCGCCGGCTGGGAAAGATTCAGCCTCTCGCTGGCGTGAGCGAAATTCAGAGTGTGAGCTACCGCTAAAAACGCGCGTAACTGTTTGACACTCATTCTCATTTTTTACCCTGTTAACTAATTGAAAAAATTTAGTTAACAGTAAATTAATAAAAAAACCAAATGAGTGGGTCACAAATTCAAAATTAACAAATCAGTCTTCGCCCCCAATGATAACCCTATCGCAAGCCAGCAGAGGTGAAACATGGCAGGACTGGATAAGCGCGTCGCCAGCTACGAAGCGGCGCTGGAAGGATTAACCGACGGAATGACGGTACTGGCGGGCGGCTTTGGCCTCTGCGGGATCCCGGAAAACCTCATCGCCGAAGTGAAGCGCCGCGGGACGCAGGGCCTGACGGTGGTGTCCAATAACTGCGGCGTCGACGGCTTTGGCCTCGGCATGCTGCTGGAGAGCCGCCAGGTGCGCAAGGTGGTGGCCTCCTACGTGGGCGAAAACGCGCTCTTTGCCCAGCAGGCGCTGAGCGGCGAGCTCGACGTCGAGCTCACCCCCCAGGGCACGCTGGCGGAGAAAATTCGCGCCGGCGGGGCCGGTATTCCGGGGTTTTACACCGCCACCGGCTACGGTACGCCGGTGGCCGAAGGCAAAGAGGTGCGCCAGTTTGCCGGCAAGCACTACATCCTCGAAGAGGCCATCAGCGGCGATTTCGCCCTGATTAAGGGCTGGAAGGCCGACTGGTACGGCAACGTTATCTATCGCCACACCGCGCAAAACTTTAATCCGCTGATGGCCGCCGCCGGGCGCATTACGGTGGTGGAAGTGGAAGAGATTGTCCCCCCAGGCGAGCTGCCGCCAGCCACCATTCATACTCCTGGTATCTACGTTGACAGGCTGATCGTCGGGAACTTTGAGAAACGTATTGAGCAGCGCACGCTGCGCGCGGGGAACCTCTGACTATGCTGACTCGTGAACAAATGGCGATGCGCGTCGCCCGGGAGCTGCGCGACGGCGACTACGTCAACCTCGGTATCGGCATCCCGACGCTGGTCGCCAACTACATCCCCGACGGCATCGACGTGATGCTGCAATCTGAAAATGGCCTGCTCGGCATGGGCGGCTTTCCGCTGGAAGAGCAGCTCGACGCCGACATGATTAACGCCGGTAAACAGACCGTCACCGCCCGCGTCGGCGCGGCAATTTTTGACTCCGCGCAGTCCTTCGCCATGATCCGCGGCGGCCACGTCGACCTGACCGTGCTCGGCGCCTTCGAAGTGGACGTGCAGGGCAATATTGCCTCGTGGATGATCCCCGGGAAAATGGTCAAGGGCATGGGCGGAGCGATGGACCTGGTGGCCGGGGCGCAGAACATCATCGTGGTGATGACCCACGCCTCAAAGGATGGCGAATCCAAGCTGCTGGCGCAGTGCACCCTGCCGCTCACCGGCGTCGGCTGCATTCAGCGGGTGCTGACCGACCTCGCCCTGCTGGAGATTATCGACGGGGCATTTGTGCTGCGCGAATACGCCCCGGGCATCAGCGTCGCGGAGATTGTCAGCAAAACCGCCGGCCGCCTGATCGTCCCTGACGACGTGCGCGAAATGCGCTTCAACTGAGGAGATCCCTATGCAAGAGGTTGTGATTGTCAGCGCCGCCAGAACGCCGGTCGGCAGCTTTCGCGGCGCCTTCGCCACGCTTTCCGCAGTGGATCTCGGCGTTGAGGTCGTTCGTGGCCTGCTGGCCCGTAGCCAGCTCCCGGCGGATGCGGTCGATGAGCTTATTTTCGGCCAGGTGCTTACCGCTGGCTGCGGACAAAACCCGGCGCGCCAGACGGCGCTACGGGCCGGGCTGTCGGTTGATACCCCGGCGGTGACGGTGAACCTGGTCTGCGGCTCCGGGCTGAAGGCCGTTCAGCAGGCGGCCCAGGCCATCCGCTGCGGCGATGCGGAAATCGTCATCGCCGGCGGCCAGGAGAGCATGAGCAACGCGGCGTATCTGGTGGATGGCGCCCGCGCCGGGCTGCGCTTCGGCCACACCACCCTGCTCGACAGCATGATCCAGGACGGCCTGTGGGACGCCTTCAATGACTACCACATGGGCATCACCGCCGAAAACCTCGCCGACGAATTCGCCATTACCCGCCAGCGCCAGGACGCCTTCGCCGCCCGCTCGCAGCAAAAGACGGCGGCGGCCATCGAAGCGGGCCGCTTTGACGATGAAATTGTCCCCGTCAGCGTCAGCCAGGGTAAAAAGGCGGCGCGGCGGGTTGAGCACGACGAGCAGCCGCGCCCGGATACCAGTGAAGAGCAGCTGGCGCAGCTGCGCCCGGCCTTTCGCCCGCAGGACGGCAGCGTCACCGCTGGCAACGCCTCTTCGCTAAACGACGGCGCGGCGGCGGTGCTGCTGATGAGCGCTGACAAAGCCCGCGAGCTGGGGCTGCCGGTGCTCGGCAAAATCGTCAGTTCCGCCGTCGCCGGCGTTGACCCGGCGGTGATGGGAATAGGCCCGGTTAGCGCCTGTCGGCTGGCGCTGGCGCGCGCCGGATGGACGCTGGATGAGGTCGATTTAATTGAAGCCAACGAAGCTTTTGCCGTGCAGGCGCTGGCCGTCGGCGAGGCGCTGGGCTGGGACAGCCGGAAGGTGAACGTCAACGGCGGCGCCATCGCCCTCGGCCACCCCATCGGCGCCTCCGGCTGCCGCATTCTGGTGACCCTGCTGTATGAGATGCAGCGGCGCGGCGTCAGTAAAGGGCTGGCAACCCTCTGCGTCGGCGGCGGACAGGGCATCGCCGTGACCATTGAACGTGAACGGGAGGCATCATGAATGAACCAAACATCGCGGTACTCGGCAGCGGGCTGATGGGCGTCGGCATTGCCTGCCACCTTGCCCGCCACGGCCATCGGGTGCGAGTCTACGACACCGATCCGACGCGGATCGCCGAAATCGCCGCCGTCGCCAACGCCATTCTTAACGAACTACGGGATGCCGGACAGTTCGACGACACCAATCGCGCCGCGGCGCTGGGCAATCTCTGCGGCACCACCGCGCTGAGCGACGTGGCGGATTGCACCCTGCTGATTGAGGCGATTCCGGAGCGCCTGCCGCTTAAACACGCCCTGTACGCGCAGCTTGAGGCGCTGATCGCCGACGATGCGGTGATTGCCAGCAATACCAGCGGCCTGCCGCCGGATCGGCTGGCGCAGGGGATGAGGCATCCGCAGCGCCTGCTGATCGCCCATTTCTGGCACCCGCCGCATTTTATTCCGCTCGTCGAGGTAGTTCCCGGCAGCGCCACCCGCTCGGAGCTGCCGCAGCAGGTGAGCGACTTTTTATCCGCCACCGGGCTGGAGGCAGTGGTGCTAAACCGCGCCGCGCCGGGCTTCGTCGGTAACCGCCTGCAGTTTGCCCTGCTGCGCGAGGCGCTGCACATCGTGCAAAGCGGGATCGCCTCGCCGGAGGTGGTGGACCGGGTGATGCGCTCATCGCTCGGCCGCCGCTACGCGATGGTTGGCCCGCTTGAGGCCGCGGATATGACCGGCCTGGCAACGGTCAAGGATATTTGTCAGCACCTGCTGCCGGAGCTCGCCAGCGGGTCGCAGATGATGGAGCTGGTGGCGGAAAAGGTCGCCAGGGGCGAGACCGGCGCCCGCAGCGGGCAAGGGTTTTACCGCTGGGATGAGGCGCGCAACGCCCGTATTCAGTCGCGCCGGGAGCACCTGCTGCGCCACGCCCTGAAACCGTAACTTCTCGTACTGTACCCAACAATAACAATGAGAGTGAGGAGTCGTGATGAGTGTTTTGATTGCCCTGGCCGCACTGGCGCTACTGATGCTGGCCGCCTATCGAGGATATAGCGTTATCCTCTTCGCCCCGATCGCCGCCCTTGGTGCGGTACTGCTCACCGACCCGAGCGCCGTAGGCCCGACATTTACCGGGCTGTTTATGGAAAAAATGGTCGGCTTTGTGAAGCTTTACTTCCCGGTGTTTCTGCTGGGGGCGGTGTTCGGCAAGCTGATTGAGCTGTCGGGCTTCTCGCGCTCGATAGTCGCCGCGGCGATCCGGCTGCTCGGCCGCCGTCACGCCATTCCGGTCATCGTGCTGGTCTGCGCGCTGCTGACCTACGGCGGCGTGTCGCTGTTTGTGGTGGCCTTTGCGGTCTATCCCTTTGCCGCAGAGCTGTTCCGGCAGAGCGGGATCCCCAAGCGGCTGATCCCGGCCACCGTCGCGCTGGGCGCCTTCTCCTTCACCATGGACGCCCTGCCCGGCACGCCGCAGATTCAGAACATTATTCCGACCAGCTTTTTCGGCACCAACGCCTGGGCCGCGCCGTGGCTCGGGCTGATTGGATCGCTGTTTATTATTACCTTTGGCCTGCTGTGGCTGGATCGCCAGCGCCGCAGGGCGCAGGCTCGCGGCGAAGGCTACGGGACGGATCTACAAAATGAGCCGGAAACACCTGACAATATTAATCTTCCCCATCCGCTGATTGCGATTGCGCCGCTGCTACTGGTGGGCGTGCTGAACCTGCTGTTTACCCGCTGGATCCCGCAGTGGTACGGCCCTACCCACGAGCTGAGCCTGCCGGGTCTGGTGAAGCCCATCATCACCGAGACCGGCAAAATTACCGCCATCTGGGCGGTGGAAGCCGCCCTGCTTTCCGGCATTTTAGTGGTGCTGCTGTTCGGCTTTCGCAACATTCGCGGCCGCCTCGCCGAAGGCAGCCGGACGGCGGTGAGCGGGGCCATTCTTGCGGCCATGAATACCGCTTCGGAATATGGCTTCGGCGCGGTCATTGCCGCCCTACCGGGGTTTCTGGTGCTATCAAAAGCGCTGACCGCGATCCCGAACCCGCTGCTGAACGAAGCGATCAGCGTCACGGTGCTGGCCGGGATCACCGGTTCGGCCTCCGGGGGGATGAGCATCGCGCTGGCGGCGATGTCGGATACCTTTATCACCGCCGCGCACGCCGCCAACATTCCGCTTGAGGTGCTGCACCGCGTGGCCTCAATGGCCAGCGGCGGGATGGATACGCTGCCGCACAACGGCGCGGTCATTACGCTGCTTGCCATCACCGGACTCAGCCACCGTCAGGCCTACGGCGGGATCTTCGCCATCACCGTGATTAAGAGCCTGGCGGTCCTGTTCGTGATTGCCGTCTTCTATTTAACCGGTATCGTGTAACTGACACCGTTTAACCGGTAACGCTAAGGAAAATAAGATGAATCTTCAAGGTAAAGTCGCGCTGATCACCGGCTCAACGAGCGGCATTGGTTTAGGGATCGCCCGGGTGCTGGCGAAAGCCGGAGCGCAGACCATCCTCAACGGCTTTGGCGATAGCCAGGCCGCCTGCGCCGAGGTCGCGCAACTGGGACTCGCGCCGGGCTACCACGACGCCGACCTGCGCGACGTGCGGCAAATCGAAGCGATGTTCGCCTGGGCCGAACGCGAGTTTGGCGGCGTCGATATCGTCGTCAACAACGCCGGTATTCAGCACGTCGCGCCGGTCGAGTCCTTCGCCGTCGAGAAATGGGACGATATTCTCGCCATTAACCTGTCGAGCATTTTCCACACCAGCCGGCTGGTGCTGCCGCGCATGCGCGAACGCAACTGGGGACGCATTATCAACATCGCCTCGGTGCACGGTCTGGTGGCATCTAAGGATAAGTCGGCCTACGTGGCGGCTAAGCATGGAGCGATCGGCTTGACCAAAACCCTGGCGCTGGAGACCGCCAGAACCGGCATCACCTGCAATGCAATCTGCCCCGGCTGGGTGCTGACCCCGCTGGTGCAGCAGCAGATCGACCGACGCATCGCCGAAGGCACGGACCCGCAGCTGGCCAGAGAGCAGCTGGTGGCCGAAAAGCAGCCCTCCGGCGAGTTCGTTACTCCGGAGCAGCTGGGGGAGATGGCGCTATTCCTGTGCAGCGACGCCGCCGCCCAGGTGCGCGGCGCCGCGTGGAATATGGACGGCGGCTGGGTCGCTCAATAACCGTCGCGGGGCGGAAGACGCGACAGCCGCATCGTCCTCCCGCCCCGCTGGGATTGCGTAAATAGCGTTGACCAATCAGGCGCTTATTTTCCCGCGGCGAAATCATTTCGAGCTATTGATAGAAGAATGATGTATGGTTGCAGGCCATTACATCAGGAAAAAATCATATGTCAGATCGAAAAGACTCGAAAACTCGCCGTAATTATCTTGTAAAATGCTCCTGCCCTAACTGCTCCCAGGAATCAGAACATAGCTTTAGCCGAGTACAAAAAGGCGCCCAGCTTATCTGCCCTTACTGCCATAAACTCTTCCAGTCATCACCCAGAAACGCCGCCTAATCCCTAAATGCCCGACGCTGATTGTGCCTTGCCCCGTTATTTAGATAATTCTTATTATTGGGTCGAATGAGACAATCGGTTTATCCCGTTCAGGCAAATAGAAAACCCGCACTCTGGCGGGTTTTAAATAGATCAATATTGTATTTCTTTGCATAACCCCGGGTTAGCGCATTCCTATTTTTACCAGGAGTTTATTTGTTCCAAAAAATGACAGGCATTGTCAAAAGCTTTGATAATAAAACCGGCAGAGGCCTTATCGTCCCTTCCGACGGTCGTAAAGACGTTCAGGTTCATATTTCCGCATTATCCCCCAGCGAGTCCACGGCGATGACGCCCGGTATTCGCGTTGAGTTTCGTCGGGTTAACGGCCTGCGCGGGCCAACCGCGGCAAACGTCTATACCTGCTAGCCCTGCGCCCGCCTAAAACATCTCCAGAAAACGCTTTACCGTCCGCGAGCGATCAAAACGCCGCCACGCGATGGCGATCTCCGTCTTCAGCGACGCGTCCAGCAAGGGATGCCAGGTGACGTTGGGGTGGCGAATACAGGTCATCGACTGAGGCACCAGCGCAAAGCCGAAGCCCGCATCCACCATGCTAATGGAAGACGAGATCTGTGAAGATTGCCTGGCGCGGCTCATATCGACCCCGGCACGCCGGCAGCTATCATAAACCTGCTCGTAGAGCCCCGGCGCTACCTCCGGCGGGAAAATAACCGGCACCACGTCGCTCAGCTGCGCCAGAGAAAGCGCGCTTTCCCCGGAGAGCGGGTGCGAACGATGCAGCGCGATAACCATCGGTTCCTCGGCAATGATGCGCAAATTAAACGCCTTGCTGCTTTCACACGGCAGGCGCACAAAGGCGATATCCAGCTCCGCCTCGCCCAGGGCGTGCATCAGCGTCGCCATATTGCCTTCGACCTGGCGCAGAGCCACCGACGGATAGCGCAGCTGAAACTGGTACAGCAAAGAGAAAATCTGCGAATGAAAAGCAGCTGAACTGGTGATCCCCGGCACCAGGCTACCGTTCATGCCCCGCGCAATCCCCTTGGTTTTTTCCAGCGCCGCATCGCTTAAGGCGAGGATCTGACACGCGTCGACGTAGAACGATTCCCCGGCCTCCGTCAGCTCAACCCCTCGCGTCAAACGGCGCAGCAGCGGGGTCCCTATTTCGCGCTCAAGACGCTGAATTTGCTGACTTAGCGGCGGCTGAGAAATCCCAAGTTCGTGGGCCGCCCGGGTGAAGTTCCGCGCCTCGGCAACGGCGACAAAATAACGTAAATAGCGAAGTTCCATATCGAAAACGTCTCAAACCAGCATGGATTCTATATTGGAACTGTGAGCTGAATCGGGTCAACATTTATTTAATCTTTCTTATATTTGTTGAACGAGGAAGTGGATTGTGAATCATCATCCTGAATGCACCTGCCAGGAGAGCCTGTGCGAAACCGTACGCGGCTTCTCTGCCCACCATCCTGATAGCGTTATCTATCAGACCTCTCTGATGAGCGCGCTGCTGAGTGGGGTCTATGAGGGCAGCACCACCATCGCCGACCTGCTGACCCACGGCGACTTCGGCCTCGGGACCTTTAACGAACTCGATGGGGAACTGATTGCCTTTAGCAGCGAGGTCTACCAGCTGCGCGCCGACGGCAGCGCGCGTAAAGCCCGGGCGGATCAAAAAACGCCCTTCGCGGTGATGACCTGGTTCAGACCGCAGTACCGTAAAACCTTTGACCACCCGGTCAGCCGCCAGCAGCTGCACGACGTTATCAACCGGCAAATCCCCTCCGATAACCTGTTCTGCGCTCTGCATATTGATGGCCACTTTCGCCACGCCCACACCCGCACCGTGCCGCGGCAGACGCCGCCCTATCGGGCGATGACCGACGTGCTGGATGACCAGCCGGTTTTCCGCTTCAACCAGCGCAAGGGGACGCTGGTCGGCTTTCGCACCCCGCAGCATATGCAGGGCCTCAACGTTGCCGGCTACCACGAGCACTTCATTACCGACGACCGCCAGGGCGGCGGCCATCTGCTGGACTATCAGCTCAATAGCGGCGTGCTGACCTTCGGCGAAATCCACAAGCTGATGATTGACCTCCCGGCCGACAGCGCTTTCCTGCAGGCCGACCTGCATCCTGACAATCTCGATGCCGCCATTCGTGCGGTAGAAAACTAAGGAGCTTCAGATGGATAAACCGCGTCACGAACGTCAGTGGGCCCACGGTGCCGACTTAATTGTCAGCCAGCTTGAGGCCCAGGGCGTACGCCAGGTCTTCGGCATCCCTGGTGCCAAAATCGACAAGGTGTTTGATTCCCTCCTCGACTCCTCAATCCGCATTATTCCGGTGCGCCACGAGGCCAACGCCGCCTTTATGGCCGCGGCGGTCGGGCGGATTACCGGTAAAGCGGGCGTCGCGCTGGTCACCTCCGGTCCCGGTTGCTCAAACCTGATTACCGGCATGGCCACCGCCAATAGCGAAGGCGACCCGGTGGTGGCGCTGGGCGGCGCGGTGAAGCGCGCGGATAAGGCCAAGCTGGTTCACCAAAGCATGGACACCGTGGCGATGTTCAGCCCAGTCACCAAATACGCCGTCGAGGTGACCGCCGCCGACGCGCTGGCCGAGGTGGTCTCCAACGCCTTTCGCGCCGCCGAACAGGGGCGTCCGGGGAGCGCGTTTATCAGCCTGCCGCAGGATATCGTCGACGGCCCCACCCGTGGCAGCACGCTGCCCGCCAGCAGAGCGCCGCTGATGGGCGCCGCGCCGGATGGCGCCGTTGACGGCGTGGCGAAAGCGATCGCCGCGGCGAAGAACCCTATCTTCCTGCTCGGGCTGATGGCCAGCCAGCCGGAAAGCAGCCGCGCCCTGCACCGCCTGCTGGAAAAAAGCCATATTCCGGTCACCAGCACCTATCAGGCCGCCGGGGCGGTGAATCAGGATAACTTCACCCGCTTCGCCGGCCGGGTGGGTCTGTTTAATAACCAGGCGGGCGATCGCCTGCTGCGTCAGGCGGATCTGATCATCTGCATCGGCTATAGCCCGGTTGAGTACGAACCGGCGATGTGGAACAGCGGCACGGCAACGCTGGTGCATATCGACGTGCTGCCGGCCTATGAAGAGCGGAACTACGTCCCGGATATCGAGCTGGTGGGCGACATCGCCGGCACCCTCGAGAAGCTGGCCCAGCGCATTGAACATCGGCTGGTGCTAACCCCGCAGGCAGCGGACATCCTCGCCGACCGCCAGCGCCAGCGGGAGCTGCTTGACCGCCGCGGGGCGCAGCTGAATCAGTTTGCGCTCCACCCGCTGCGCATCGTGCGGGCGATGCAGGATATCGTCAACAGCGATGTCACCTTGACCGTCGATATGGGCAGTTTCCATATCTGGATTGCCCGCTACCTCTACAGCTTCCGCGCCCGCCAGGTGATGATCTCCAACGGTCAGCAAACGATGGGCGTCGCGCTGCCGTGGGCAATCGGCGCGTGGCTGGTCAATCCGCAGCGCAAGGTGGTCTCGGTGTCCGGCGATGGCGGCTTCCTGCAGTCGAGCATGGAGCTGGAGACCGCCGTGCGCCTGCACGCCAATATTCTGCACATCATCTGGGTCGATAACGGCTACAACATGGTGGCGATTCAGGAACAGAAAAAATATCAGCGCCTCTCCGGCGTGGAGTTCGGCCCGGTCGATTTCAAAGTCTACGCCGAAGCCTTCGGGGCCTGCGGGTTCGCGGTAGAGAGCGCCGACGCCCTGGAGCCGACTCTGCGCGCGGCGATGGACGTCGACGGCCCGGCGGTAGTCGCCATTCCGGTCGATTATCGCGATAACCCCCTGCTGATGGGCCAGCTCCATCTCAGCCAAATACTGTGAGTCACTACAAAAGGAAATGAAAATGGAAAAAGTCGCACTTGTCACCGGCGCCGGTCAGGGCATCGGTAAAGCCATCGCCCTGCGTCTGGTGAAGGATGGATTTGCCGTGGCAATCGCCGATTACAACGACGCTACGGCCACAGCGGTAGCCGCTGAAATCAACCAGGCCGGCGGCCGCGCGGTGGCCATTAAGGTCGACGTCTCGCGCCGGGACCAGGTTTTCGCCGCCGTTGAGCAGGCGCGTAAAGCCCTGGGCGGATTCGACGTTATCGTCAACAACGCCGGCATCGCGCCGTCAACGCCGATCGAGTCCATCACCGAGGAGATCGTCGACCGGGTCTATAACATCAACGTTAAGGGCGTCATCTGGGGGATGCAGGCGGCGGTGGAGGCCTTCAAAAAAGAGGGGCACGGCGGGAAGATCGTCAACGCCTGCTCCCAGGCTGGCCACGTCGGCAACCCGGAGCTGGCGGTCTACAGTTCGAGTAAATTCGCCGTGCGCGGCCTGACGCAAACCGCAGCCCGCGATCTGGCGCCGCTGGGCATCACCGTTAACGGCTACTGTCCGGGGATCGTTAAGACGCCAATGTGGGCGGAGATTGACCGTCAGGTCTCAGAAGCGGCGGGCAAACCGCTGGGCTACGGTACGGCAGAGTTTGCCAAACGCATCACCCTCGGTCGCCTGTCGGAGCCTGAAGACGTCGCCGCCTGCGTGTCGTTCCTCGCCGGCCCGGATTCCGACTATATGACCGGCCAATCGCTGCTGATCGACGGCGGCATGGTATTCAACTAATCGTGGTATTCAACTAATAATATTAAGCTCTAACATGCCTTGCCCCTGCCCTAACGCAGGGGCTTTTTATGCCCCATCCCACCGCCAGTGCAAACAAATCAGCCCTGCCCAATCTTCCACAGAACGTTCCCGGCACGTTACTCCCCGTACGCCTGGAGACTCAGCATTCCAACTTTCCAACAATAAAAATTGCCGCTGAAAAAACCTCCAGCAATGGTATCGCGACTTAATGACAACGGGCTGGCAGCGCGGGGGTTAGGGCGCATCAAGAAAACTGGCGGGAACGCAGGCGCGCATCCAGGACTGACCGCCAGGACAAAAACGCCGGGAGCGTTTTTGAACGACGCTAGCGTCGGCCCCGAAGGGGTGAGTCCCATGGATGGGACGAATAAGACGGTCAGAGAGGCAGGTCGAGACAGGGACGTCGAGTCCTGCCCGGTCCGCCAGATGAAGCCGGAGTGGAGCGTACCGCGCAGCGGCAGTTTTCAGCGCCATGCCGGGGGCCACGGGGGGCGGGCGAAACGCCCCCCGTGCCGTTCACCCGCAGCGGGCGTGAGAAAAACCCCGGACTCATCGTGAACGGAACATTCCACATTCAGTGGAAGGAACATTCCACCGAATGTGGGCGGTTCAATCCCCCGAAAGAGAGCGGAACAGCCCACTACGGTGAACAAAACACCCCCGCCAGCCTACGGCGCCCGCCCCTGCGCCTGCGCCAACTCACCCTCAATCGCCCGACGCCGGGTATCCCCCGGCGGCAACAACCCCAGCAGCGCCTGCAGCGCCTCAACCGCCTGAGGATAATCCTCGTTCCGTACCGCGCTCAGCGCCAGCATCTCCAGCACCGGCAGACTCCGCGGCTGCCGCTGATGCAGCTCGCATAGCAACAGTTCTCCCATCCGCATCTGCCCGCTATCCCCTGCCCGCACCAGCGCGCTGGCGTAGTCGAAGGTCGCCGCCGGGTCGTCCGCCGCCAGCCGATGGGCGCGGGCAAACGCGCCGATCGCCGTCTCGCCGTCGTTCAGCAACAGGCCGATACGCCCCAGCAGCTGCCAGCCGGCAAGATCCTGCGGATTATCCTGCAGCCGGCTGCGCAGCCCCAGCCGAAGCTCGGCGATCTCATCCATCCGCAGCGGCGCGGCGGTGGGGTCTTGCACCTGCTGCTGCAGGGCCGGATAGTGGCGCTGCGCCTGCTGCCAGAGCAGCACCTGGCCGAAATCGCTGGTTTTAAGGAACAGCCCGCCGCTGAGACAGACCAGCACCAGCGCTCCCGGCAGCAGCACCCGGCGGCCAAGGGGCCGGGGAGCGCGGGCGTCTGACTCCGGAATATCCGCCAGCAGCGTGCGCTGCAGCTCGACCACCAGCGCCTCGCGGGTAGCGCCGTTTTCCTGCTCCAGCTCCTCTAAACGCGAGCGGTAGAGCGCCCGGTTAAGCCGATCCCGGTCCATCGCCCCTTTCTCCTGCCAGGGCAGATAGAGCAGCGCGAGGGCGCCGGCCAGCAGCAGCGCGGCAACGATTAAGAACGCAGTCATGCATCATTTCCTTTTTTCAGTAACGCCGCCAGCCGCTGGCGCTCTTGTTCGCTCAGCACCGCATCGGCGGTATCGCGACGCCTGGCGCGCGCTACCAGTACCCCGGCGCCCGCAATCACAAACAGCCCTGGGATCAGCCACAGCAGGATCGTCCCCGCCGTCAGCGGCGGCTCATAGCTGACGAAGCTGCCATAGCGCGCCACCATATAGGCGACGATCTGCTCCTTGCTCTGCCCCTGCTGCTGCAGCTCGTAGACCTTAAGCCGCATATCGGCGGCGATCATCGCATTCGAATCCGCGATGCTGTTGTTCTGGCATTTCGGGCAGCGCAGCTGGGAGGTCACCTCGCGAAACGCCTGCTCCTGAGCCTCGTTCTTAAACTGCCAGGTATCAATGGCTCCCAGCGCGCTGCCCGACAGCAGCAGCGCCATCACGCCGCTCAGCAGGCGCTTCATGAGGCCGACTCCCGGCGATATTTTTCCCACAGCGGCCGCAGCTGCTCGCGCCAGATCCGCTCATTAAGATCCCCCGCGTGCCGCCAGCGGATAATTCCCCGGCTGTCGATCAGAAAGGTCTCCGGCGCACCGTAAACGCCAAGGTCCAGCCCCAGCATGCCGCTGCCGTCGAACAGGCTGATGGCGTAAGGATTGCCCAGGCTATCGAGCCAGCTCACCGCTTTACGGCGGTCGTCTTTGTAGTTCAGCCCCACTACGCGTACCCCCTGCTGTGCCAGGCCGTTAAGGAACTGATGCTCGGCGCGACAGGTTGGGCACCAGGTCGCCCAGACGTTGAGCAGCAGCGGCCCGCCGCTGACCAGCACCGAGCGATCGTAGAGCTGGCCCGGGACGTTCAGCGCTTCGAGGCGAAACTCCGGCACCGGTTTACCCACCAGCGCCGACTCCAGCGTCGTCGGGTCATCGCCGTCGGCGTTGCGCATCAGCTGCCAGAACAGCGCCGCCGCCAGCGCCAGGAACAGCGCCAGCGGGAGAAAAAGCCATCTGCGGTTCATGATTGCGCCTCCTGCAGCTTTTTACGCAGCCGGTAGCGCGGGTCGAGCATGCAGCACAGGCCGCCGAGCGCCATCAGCACGCCGCCGTACCAGATCCAGCGCACGAAGGGCTTGTAGTAGAGGCGCACCGCCCAGCTGCCGTCGCCCAGCTCCTCGCCCAGCGCGGCGTACAGGTCACGGGTCAGCCCGCCGCTAATGGCCGCTTCGGTCATCATCATCCGGCTGGCGCTGTAGAAACGCTTTTGCGCATACAGCGTGGCTTCCGGCCGCCCGCCGCGGGTGACCTGAATCACCCCTTCGCCGCCGGTCCAGTTAGCGCCCACGATGTTGCGCACGCCCGCGAAAACGAAGTGGTAGCGGTGGATATCAATGCTGTCGCCGGCTTTCATCCGCACGTCGCGCTCCACGCTGTAGCTCTGGCTGAACGCGATGCCGATAACCGTCACCGCCACGCCGACGTGGCCGAGCACCATCCCCCACTGGCTGCGCGAGAGCGTCCTCAACCCGCGCCAGAATCCGTGCCGGTGGGTAGCGCGTTCGTGCACCTCGATCAGCGAGAAGATAAGCACCCAGATAGCCATCATCAGGCCCAGCGTCGCCATCGCCGCGATGCGGTCCTCCAGCAGCCACGGCAGCAGCAGCGCCAACAGCAGGGTAACGACCGCTGAAGCCGCCGCGCGTTTCAGCTGCTTCGCCGCACCGTCGCGCCGCCAGCGCACCAGCGGCCCGATGCCCAGCAGCAGCGCAAACGGCGCCATCAGGGCGGTAAACATGGTGTTGAAGAAGGGTTCGCCAATCGAAATGCTGCCCAGCCCCAGCTCTTTATGCACCAGCGGCAGCAGCGTTCCGAGCAGCACCACCAGCATGGCGGCAATCAGCAGAATATTGTTGCTCAGCAGGAATGACTCCCGCGACCACAGCGAATGCTCGACGCGCGCCCGCACTTGTCCGCCCTTGACGGCGTACAGCAGCAGCGATCCGCCGATGGCAATGACCAGCAGCGCGAGAATAAACAGCCCGCGCGTCGGGTCGGAGGCGAAGGCGTGGACCGAGACCAGCACCCCGGAACGCACCAGGAAGGTCCCCAGCAGGCACAGCGAAAAGGCGGAGATCGCCAGCAGTACGGTCCAGGCGCGGAAGCTGCCACGCTTTTCCGTTACCGCCAGCGAGTGCAGCAGCGCGGTGCCGACCAGCCACGGCATAAAGGAAGCGTTCTCCACCGGGTCCCAGAACCACCAGCCGCCCCACCCCAGCTCGTAGTAGGCCCACGCCGACCCGAGGACGATGCCAAGGGTCAGGAAAACCCACGCCGCCTGGGTCCACGGCCGCGACCAGCGCGCCCACGCCGTATCCAGCCGCCCGGCCAGCAGCGACGCGATGGCGAAAGCAAAGGCCACCGAGAAGCCAACGTAGCCCATATAGAGGATCGGCGGATGGAAGATCATGCCGATATCCTGCAGCAGCGGATTGAGATCCCGGCCATCGATGGGATACAGCGGCAGCGTGCGGGTGAAGGGGTTAGAGGTGAGCAGAATAAACAGCAGAAAGCCGAAGGCAATCATCCCCATCACCGCCAGCACTCTGGCGACGGCGTCGAGCGGCATGCGGCGGCTCAGCAGCGCCACCGCAAAGGTCCAGACGCTCAGCAGCAGCACCCACAGCAGCAGAGAGCCCTCGTGGGCGCCCCAGGTCGCGGCCACCCGATACCACACCGGCAGCGCGCTGTTGGAGTTTTCCGCCACGTAGCGCACGGTAAAATCGTTAACCACGAAGGCGTGCACCAGCAGCAGGAAGGCGCCGACGATGCAGAAAAACAGCGCGCAGGCCAGCGGGCGGGCCAGCGCCATCATGCGCCGATCCTGACGCGAAGCGCCCCACAGCGGATAGACGCTCAGCAGCAGCGCCAGGCCCGCCGCGAGGCACAGCAGATAGTTGCCCAGCTCCGGCATCATGGCTGGCTCTCCTTATTCACGGGACTCATGGCGTCCTTTACCTCCGGCGGCGTGTAGTTTTCATCGTGCTTTGCCAGCACCTGGCGGGCGATGATGTGCCGGGGGGAATCCAGCTCGCCCTGGGCGACCACGCCCTGCCCCTCGCGAAACAGATCCGGCAGAATGCCGCGATAGCTCACCTCAACCGTGCCGCGGGCGTCATACAGCGTAAAGCTGACGTCCAGGGTTTGCGCATTTCGCCTGACGCTGCCCGGCTGAACGTAGCCGCCGATGCGCAGGCGCTGCCCGACGTGCGGCTTCTCATGGGTTTCCGTCTTGCCGTAGATAATCTCTCCGGGGGTATAGAACAGGTCGATGTTGGCGCTCAGGGCGTACAACGTCAGGCTGACGGCAAGCCCCAGTCCGGCCGCCACCGCCAGCACGATATAGAGGCGGTTCTTACGACGCGTCTGCATCTGCGGCCTCCCGGTCACGGACGCGCGCGGCGGCAATCCGCCGGTCGCGGGCCTGCTGGCGCCGAACCTCACTGAACAGCGCCCGGCGCTGCCACAGGGTATGCGCCGTCAGCAGGCCAAAGCCCGCCAGCGCGGCGGCGACGGCCAGCCAGACGTACGGCGCGTAGCCGCCCATCGCCAGAAACGCGGCGAAGGAGGGAAAAGCGGGACTCATTTCGTGGCTCCTTTATTCACCAGCGCCGCCACCCACGGGCGGCGACGCTCCTGGCGCAGGATCAGATTGCGCAGGCGCATCAGCGTCAGGGTAATAACCAGGCATAGCAGGCCGAGCATGCAGAAGCGCAACGGCAGGCGCATGCTGGGGTCAATGCTCTGCTGCATATTGGTCGACCCCTGATGCAGGGTGTTCCACCAGATGACCGAATAGTGAACGATCGGCAGATTGACCGCCCCGACTAGCACGAGGATCCCGGCGGCACATCCCGCCAGGCGGCGGTCGTCGAAGGCGTGCCAGAGGGCAATAATGCCGCCATAAATAAACAGCAGCACCAGCTCAGAGGTCAGCCGGGCATCCCAGATCCACCAGGTTCCCCACATCGGCTTACCCCACGCGGCGCCGCTAACCAGCGCGATAAAGGTGCAGACGGCGCCAACCGGCGCCAGCGCCGCGACGCTAAGGTCGGCCATTTTGACCTGCCAGACCATGCCGACGAAGGCCGCCGCGGCCATCGCGGCATAGATCCCCATTGACCCCATCGCCGCCGGGACGTGGAGATACATGATGCGATAGCTCTCCCCCTGCTGGTAGTCGGCGGGCGCATAGACAAATCCCCAGCCCAGCCCCACTACTAACAGCAGCGCGCTCAGCGTCGCCAGCCACGGGATCCAGCGGCCGCACAGGCCGTATAGCCGTTCGGGGATCGCCAGTTGATGTAATGCTTTCCACATAGACGTTTACTCACACGACTGTTTTTTATCACCGCGTCAGAAAGACCGCAGCGGGTTATTGCACCGTCAGCCGCAGCGCGGCGGCGGTGGCAAACGGGCATAGCGTCGCGCTGGCGGCTAAAAAAGCCCCCAGGATCGCCAGATAGCCATCCACCGGCAGTCCCACCGAGGCGGCCTGCGTTGCGGCGGTGGCAAAGATTAACAGCGGCACCGACAGCGGCAGCACCAGCAGGCTCAGCAACACGCCACCGCGCCTGAGCCCCACCGTCAGCCCCACGCCAACCGCGCCTAAAAAGCTCAGGGTGGGCGTACCCAGCAGCAGGGTCAGCGCCAGCACGCCCGCGTCGTGGGCGGTCATCCCCAGCAGCAGCGCCGCCAGCGGGGAGACGATCAGCAGCGGCAGACCGGTCATTATCCAGTGGGCGACCACCTTCACCAGCACCACCGCCGCCAGCGGCGTCGGCAGCAGCAGCAGCTGTTCCAGGGAGCCGTCCTGCCAGTCATCGCGAAACAGGCGATCCATCACCAGCAGCGCCGCCAGCAGCGCCGCGACCCACACCACGCCCGGCGCAATCTGCGCCAGCAGCGGCGGGTTCGCGCCCACGCCGAACGGAAACAGGGTGATAACCAGCAGGAAAAACCACAGCGGATTGAGGATTTCCGCCCCGCTACGCCAGGCGAGGCGCATTTCGCGGCAAAACAGCGCTCGCATCATCAGCCCACCGTCCTTTCGCCGGAGAGGCGCAGCGTCCGCAGGGGACAGGCCAGCGCCCGCAGCGGCTGATGGGTGGTGAGAATGACGCTGCCCCCCGCCTGCACGTGCTGCTCGAGGCGTCGGGTCAGCCGCTCCACCGCCGTGGCGTCAAGGGCGGTAAACGGCTCGTCGAGGATCCACAGCGTCGCCGGGGTCAGCCACAGGCGCGTCAGCGCCACCCGGCGCTGCTGCCCGGCCGAGAGCTGGCTCAGCGCCACGTCCTCGTAGCCCGCCAGCCCCATTGCCGCCAGCGCCTCTTCCCGCGCCCGCGGGCTGGTTTGCGCAAAGAAGAAACGCAGGTTTTCATCCGCCGTCAGCGCCGCCTTGACGCCGGGCCGGTGCCCGCACCACAGCAGCTGCTGATGGAAGGCGTCGCGCACCGACGAGAGCGGCTCGCCCTGCCAGCTGACGACACCGCTTTCCGGCCGAGCCAGGCCGCAAAGCAGCCGCAGCAGGGAGGTTTTTCCGCTGCCGTTATCGCCGGACACCTGCAGCATTTCGCCGCGGTTAACCGTTAACGTGAGCGCCTGAAACAGCACCCGATCGTCGTAGATGCAGGTGAGTTGTTCTGCGTGCAGCATGAGTGCAAGCCCTTTCAAATCAGACCATAGTCGGCAGCGGCAATCGCGGAATGCGCCGCGCGAACGGCGCATTCCTGGCTGCTACTGCCCGGAGACCGGCAGCTTCGAGATGTCGGCGCTGCCGAGCGCCTTCTCATCAGGCACGATCGACCTGTCCTTGCGGACTTTCGCCACGTCGCTGGCGGTGACCGGCGGCGCGCTGTTGCCCCAGCTGGTGCGGATAAAGTTGACCACATCCGCCACCTGCCCGTCATCCAGACGCCAGCCAAACGGCGGCATGGTCAGGTTAGAGACCGCATTTTTCACCGCCGGCGTGGTGCTGCCCGTCAGGATGATGTGGATAAGCGACGTCGCATCTTGCGTCTGCACCACCGGGTTGCCCTTCAGCGCCGGGAAGGCGCGTTTATAGCCCGCGCCGTCGGTACGGTGACAGGCCGCGCAGTTATCGACGTACAGCGCCGCACCGGGCTTGCTGTCATCACCCTTCCACAGATCTTTCGCCACGCTGTCCTCCACCGGCGCAGGGGTCTGCTGACCGCCGCGCGGCGGCAGGGATTTCAGGTAGCGGGCAATCGCCGTCACGTCCTCGTCGGAGAGATACTGCAGGCTGTGCTCCACCACGTCGCTCATGCCGCCAAAGACCACCGACTTATCGTTGCGGCCGGTTTTCAGGAACTCCGCCAGCTCCGCTTCGCTCCAGCTGCCGAGGCCGTCGCGGTTTTCGCCGCGCAGGCTCGAAGCGACCCAGCCGTCCACCGGCGCGCTGCTGCCGGCGAGGAAATCGTCGCCTTCGGTTTCGCTCAGCGCCTTCTCCTGCATCGTCAGGCTACGCGGCGTATGGCAGGCGCCGCAGTGGCCGAGCCCCTCCACCAGATAGCGGCCGCGTTCAAGCAGCGGGTCGGCCTGCGGATTAGCGACAAAATCACTCGGCGCGGGCGCGAAGATCCCGCGCCAGAACACCAGCGGCCAGCGCATAGAGAGCGGCCACGGGATATCGCTGTCGCGATTCGCCGCGTTCACCGGCGCCACGCCGTGCATAAAGTAGGCGTACATCGCCCGCATGTCCGCTTCGCTGATGCGCGCGAACGACGGGTACGGCATCGCCGGATAGAGCGTCGAGCCGTCCTTACGCACCCCTTTGCGCACCGCATCATCGAACTCTTCGAAGCTATAGTCGCCGATACCGTGGGTTTTATCCGGGGTAATATTGGTGGAGTAGATGGTGCCGATTGGCGTCCCCATCGGCAGACCGCCGGCGAAGGGCTGGCCCTCTTTGCCGTTGGTATGGCAGGCGACGCAGTCCCCCGCGCGCGCCAGATACTCACCCTGTTTAATTAAGCTGCCGTCGGCCGGGGCCTCTTCGGCAAAAGCGGAAAAACTCAGCGCACCAAGCACCAGTGCAGATAGCCATTGCATCTTCATCATTTGCCTTCCTTTATGCCTGCACCAGTGGACCCGGGTTTTTCAGGTACCGTTCGCGGATCGCTTTTGCCGACCAGTAGGCCAGCGCGGCCACGGTTCCCGTCGGGTTATATCCCAGGCCCTGCGGGAAGGCAGAGGCGCCGATAACGAAAACGTTGTGCACATCCCAGCTCTGCAGATAGCGGTTAACGGCGCTGGTTTTCGGGTTCTCGCCCATCACCGCCCCGCCGTTCATGTGGGTGGTCTGATAGCTGGTGGTATCAAAGTGGCTGTTGGCGTTTTTCGGGCTGCCGAGCATATATTTCGGCTTCATGGCTTTGGCAATCGGCGCCATCTTGTCGAACATAAACTGCGCCATCTTGATGTCGTTCTCCTGCCAGTCAAAGGTCATGCGCAGCAGCGGCTGGCCAAAGACGTTTTTGTAGTTCGGATCGAGGTCAAGATAGTTCTGGCGGTAGGATTGATGCGCGCCGTGCGCGTCCATCGACAGATGGTGGGTATAGGTGTCGGCAACCGCCGCTTTCCACTTGCTGCCCCACGCCGGGGTGCCCGGAGGAACCGGCAGGCCGGAGATAGGCTTGGTCCCGGCCTGGTTTACCCAGAACGGGGAGCCGCCGACAAAACCGGCGGCGCCGTGATCGAAGTTATCGCCGTTAAAGTCATCAATCCCGACGCCGTTGCCGCCGGCGCCAATAAACGGATTGGTGACGGTATCTTTGTCGAAGATAGCCTTAATGGTGGTCATGTTCTGATAGGCAAAGTTGCGCCCGACTACCCCTTCGCCGGTTTGCGGATCGTAGGGTTTGCCGATGCCGGAGAGCAGCATCAGGTGCACGTTGTGGAACTGGAAGGCGCCGATGATGACCAGATCGGCCGGCTGCTCCATCTCCCGCCCCTGGGCGTCGACGTAGCTGACGCCGGTGGCCCGCTGCCGGTCGGGAGTGAGGTTAACCTTCAGCACGTTGGCGTTGGTGCGCAGCTCGAAGCGCTTCTCCTGGCGCAGCGCCGGCAGAATATTGACGTTAGGCGAGGCCTTGGAATACATGTAGCAGGCGTAGCCGCTGCAGTAGCCGCAGAAGTTGCACGGCCCCATCTGCGCGCCGTAGGTGTTGGTATAGGAGTCAGAGGTGTTGGCTGACGGCAGGTTGTACGGGTGATAGCCCACCTCACGCGCCGCCTTCTCAAACAGCTGCGCCGACCAGGTATTTTTCTGCGCCGGCAGCGGGAAGTCGTCCGAGCGATCCGGAGCAAAGACGTTGCCGCCGCGATCCTTCCCGACCACCTTCCCCTTCACCGACCAGGCGGTGCCCGAGGTGCCGAAAACCTTTTCCGCCTTATCAAAGAACGGCTCCAGCTCGTCGTAGGTAACGCCGAAATCCTGGATAATCATGTCCTGCGGGATAAAGCTTTTGCCGTAGCGCTCCTCATAGTGGCTGCGCATCCGCAGCTCAATCGGGTCAACGCGGAAGTGCACCCCGGACCAGTGCAGGCCCGCGCCGCCAACGCCGGTTCCCGGCAGGAAGGCCGCCAGCTGCCGGTACGGCACCGCTTCCTGAGCGCTATTATGGCGAATGGTGACCGTGCTTTTCGACAGGTCCTGGAACAGCTTGCGGCGAATGTTGTAGGTCAGCTCATCGACCACCTGCGGATAGGCGCCATCGGGCCAGGTATCGCGCATCGGGCCGCGCTCCAGCGCCACCACGTTGAGGCCCGCTTCGGTCAGCTCTTTGGCCATAATGGCGCCAACCCAGCCAAAGCCCACAATCGCGACATCGGTTTTTTTCAGTACGGTGGCCATCGTTACGCCCTCTCCCCATTAATTGATACCGGCGGGAGGGGATAGCGTTCACCCCGTTCAACCCAGTCCATAAAGTCGGCGCGCGCGCCGGGAAAATTAATCAACGTCCAGCCGACCATGCCCTTATTGCCGCCATGAATCGGGTCGCTGAAGAATCCTTCGCGGGTGTTCTGCAGCAGATAAGAGAAGAACAGCGAGGACGGCAGCTGCTTAAACGCGGCGCTGCCCGCTTCAAACTGGCCCAGCGCGGCGTCCTGCTGCCCGGCGGTCAGTTCGGCAAAAGGCTTCTGATGCTGGCTACGGCACCATTCGTCGGCGTCCGCAATCCCGAGGTTGTAGATCTGTTTTGGCACCAGCGGGAGCTGGTAGCCCATCTCTTTCGGCACGTCCGGGTTAAACGGACCCTGCATATACCAGATGGAACCGGTAGCATAGGGAGTATTCATCTGGCGATCGATAAACTCCGGAACCCCCGCCTCGCGCGCGCCGGGGCCCAGCTCGTCGGCCGGGATAAGGCGAGCCACCGCGGCATTGATAAACGCCCACTCCTGCTCGTTGAAGAACTGCGGCTGCCAGCCCTCGCCGGCCGGCGTTTTTGCCGCCGCTGCGGCGTCGGATGCCTGGGCCTGAGCCGCGGCGCCAATGGCCCCGATGCCGCCGCCAGCGATGACGACCGTTGGAATCAAGGCCATTGATTTTACTAAAAAATCACGCCTCGAGCTGTTGTTTTTTTCACTCGACATTATCACATTCCTGTCATTTAAAATGGCTGCTTTTGTAGGTTACAAGCCCAGCAATATCAAACCTGGAACCGATACCATTCAGCCTCCGCATGGCGGGACCTGCCGGTTCGATTCCATTAAGTCGTACAAAAAATCGCCATTGGCGAGGTGATTATTTATCGCGTTATCGTTTGGATATTAGTCGATTCTCAAAATCAGTCGCCAAAACGGGAAAATTATTCCCGGGGATTTGATAATAAGAACGTTTATTAAATAACCTGGATGCAGAAGCTCGTGCGGAATCACCGAAGGCGTAATGCTTATCCGTGCCAAAAAAAGAGTGATATGTATCACAAATGTTATTATTTGTTTATGGTACATGTCTGCCTGGCGGCGTGCAAACGCCAGCGTCAGCAAATATTAAACAATTTGAGCGGTTAAGTTAGTTAATTACGGATATTAATTACTTTACTTTCTCCCGGCGTCTGGCGGTTATTTGCGCCGTGCCGGGCGAGCGCTATCAGCCATTAACCGCGCCGCCCGGCCCTATTTATTTCGACCGTCGGCCCTTCTCGCCGCGACCGATTTTATGCCGTCGCCTAAGGCGTCGGGAAAATCCACAGGTCGCCGGCGGGAAGCGTAATATGACAATGCTCCGCGTCGCGCAGCGCCGAGCCGTAAACGCGAATGGCAAAGTCATCCCCGCGGGTGCGGAACAGATATTCCCAGCGGTCGCCAAGATACATGCTGGTCAGCAGCGGCAGCTCAAGCATGTTGTCTTCCGGCGAGGAGCCGAGGCGCAGACGCTCAACGCGGATCACCGCCGTCGCCTCCTCGCCGATGCTAACCCCCTCTCCCGCCATGCCCCACAGCGCCCAGCTGGCTCCCTCAATACGCGCCCGGCCGCTTTCCAGCGCCGTGATTTTACCGCGCAGGCGGTTATTGCTGCCCATAAACTCGGCGGCAAACAGCGTCGTCGGGTTGCCGTACATCTCCTGGGGCGTGCCCTGCTGCTCAATCACCCCGTTGTTCAGCAGCAGGATCCGGTCGGATATCGCCATCGCCTCATTCTGATCGTGAGTCACCATCAGCGCTGAGAGTCCGAGATTGATAATCAGCTCGCGCAGAAAGACCCTCGCCTCTTCGCGCAGCTTGGCATCGAGGTTCGACAGCGGCTCGTCGAGCAGGATAACCGGCGGGTTATAGACCAGCGCCCGGCCAATCGCCACGCGCTGCTGCTGGCCGCCGGAAAGCTGATGGGGATGGCGATTGCCGAGATGTCCCAGACCGAGCTGGTCGAGAACGGCCTGCACCCGCTGGGCGATTTCGCCGCGGGCGACCTTGCGCAGCTTCAGCGGATAGGCGACGTTTTCAAATACGCTCTTATGCGGCCACAGGGCATAGGACTGGAACACCAGCCCCAGATTGCGCTCCTCGGCGGGGATTTCGCTGCGCGGATTGCCGTCGTAGACCGTAGTTTTACCAATGGTAATACGCCCGGCGGTGGGTTTCTCCAGCCCGGCGACGGCGCGTAGCAGGGTCGTTTTCCCGCTGCCGGAGGGCCCGAGCAGGGAAACCACTTCCCCCCGCCTGAGCGCCATCGATACCCCTTTCAGGACCGGGTTGTCGCCATAGGTGAGATGCAGGTTTTCTACAGATAGCTCAATCATGTAATTTCACTCCAAAGCGCAGGGCGATACCCAGGCCGATGACCACCAGCAGGATATTGATAAACGAGAGCGCGGCGACGATATCAATCGCTCCCGCCGCCCACAGCGAGACCAGCATCGAGCCGATCGTTTCCGTTCCCGGCGAAAGCAGGTACACCCCGGTGGAATATTCGCGCTCGAAGATCAGAAACATCAGCAGCCACGAACCGATCAGGCCGTAGCGCGACAGCGGAACCGTGACGTGGCGGGTGACCTGCCCGCGGGAGGCGCCGGTGCTGCGGGCCGCCTCCTCAAGCTCCGGCGCCACCTGCAGCAGCGTCGAGGAGATCAGGCGCAGCCCGTAGGCCATCCATACCACGGTATAGGCCAGCCAGACGCTGAAAATGGTGTTGCGCAGCGCCCGCAGCTGTACGATAAGATGCTCACGCAGCCAGTCGGCCATCGGCAGCGCCGAGAGCCAGCCGTTTTTCAGCGACTGATCCAGCCACATCGGCAGGAATAAAAACACCCACAGAAACGCCAGCCCCGCCAGCAGGCCCGGCACCGCGCGCGGCACCAGCACGCTGTAGTCGAGAAAGCGCGTCACGTTGTCCGGCTTACGGTGCATGGCGATCCCGACAAACAGATAGCAAACGACCGCCAGCGCGCCGCCAAAAATGCCGATCGCCATCGAGTTGACGATGGCCCGCAGCAGGTTCGGCTGCTGCCAGATATTGCGGAAGGTCGCCAGCGAGAGCTCGTCCCACAGCGAAACGCCGACGCCCCAGTTGGAAATAAACGCCCGCAGCGCCACGCCAACCAGCGGAACGCCGATGGTCACCGTCAGCCACAGCACCACTACCACCCCGGCAACCCAGCGCCACTTGCCCAGCGGCAGCGCGCGCGCCTGGGAGGCCTTGCCCTTCATGGTGACAAAGCGGTTGGCAGTGCGCATCAGCCGACGCTGCAGCATCACCAGCGGGATGGTGATGCAAATGAGCACCACCGCCACCGCCGCCATCAGGTGGTAAGAGGGAGTGCCAAGCTTATTGGTCAGCTTATAGAGATAGGTTGCCAGCACCATGTTGCCCTCGGGGTCGCCGAGTACCAGCATCAGGCCGAACACCTCCAGGCCGAGGAAAAACAGCAGCACGCAGGCGTAAAGGATCGAAGGCCGCACCATCGGCAGGCTGACGGAGGTCATGACCTGCAGCGGCGAAGCGCCGACCGTCCTGGCCGCCTCCTCGACGTCGGAGCCGACGCTGCGCAGAGCGGAAGAGATATAGAGATAGGCGTGCGGGACGTGGGTTAATCCGGCGATCGCCACGATGCTGAACATCGAGTAGATGTTCCACGGCACAAAGCCCAGCAGCCGCTCGGCCCACTGCGAGAAGAAGCCAACCGGCCCCGCCGCCACCACGTAGCCAAAGGCCAGCACCATCGGCGAGACGAAAATGGGTACCAGGATCAGGGGTTCAATAAAGCGCCGGCCGGGCAAATCGGTGCGGACCATTAAAAAGGCGAGGATCCCCCCGAGCGGAATGGCGATCGCCACCAGGCCAAACGCCAGAATAAAGCCGGACTTCAGCGCCAGATAAAAATCAGGGTCGGTAAAGATAAATTCGAAGGCTTCGAAGCTGAACGCTTTCGAGCGTGCAAAAAAAGGGGCCGAGAGAAAGCTCTGCACCACAATAAATAACAGCGGGACGTAGATCGCTAACGCCGCGATCAGTACCACAATACCGCGCGGCAGCCCCTGCCATTTTCGGCGTAATACGTTCATATGCGATCCCTTTGCTCAGGCGTATAAACAGAGCCTGCCGGGTATTAACGGGCGCGACAGCGGAAGATGTCGCGCCTCAGGAGGATTATTTAGCCGCCGCGGTACGCCACTGTTTGATAAATTCCAGACGCTTTTTCGGTTCCAGATATTCCAGCAGGGTTTCGTCCACCGGAATCGGCTTCAGGGCGTTACCCAGCATTTTGGTCATCCCGTCGATATCATTTTTGCCTTCGATATCGTTACGAATAGAGGGAATATCGGCCTGACCGGCGAGGATACTCTGCCCTTTCTCTGACAGCACGTAGTCGAACCACAGCTTCGCGGCGTTAGGATGCCCGGCGTCGGCGGTAATAAACGCGACGCGGGAAAGGACCAGCACGTAGTCTTTGGGATAGGCGATGCCGAGGGAGGGATCGGTTTTGGCGCGCGCTTCGGCGTAGGAGCCCAGAATGTTAAAGCCAATCAGGTTTTCACCCGATGAGACGCGCTCCATCATGGTGCCGGTAGAGGATTGCACGGTCAGGCCGCCTTTGGCCATTCCCGCCAGGTTACTGAAATAGCTGGCGTCGGCCTTGCTGTCCTGCACCGCCAGCATAAAGCCGAGGCCAGACTTTTCGATATCGTAGGTGGTGACCTTGCCTTTAAACTTGTCGGCCTGGCCGGCAATCAGCTTCGCCAGCGCGGTATGGGAGTCCGGCACGTCGCCCTGCGGGATCAGCCGCTTGTTGTAGATAAAGACCACCGGCTCATAGGTGGTGCCGTAGGCTTTTTGCTGCCAGACCGCCCATTTTGGCAGCTTGCCCAGCTCGGGCGAGGCGTACTCTTCGGCGTAGTCGGTGGCGAGCTTCAGCGCCGTATCCATCGATGAGCTCCAGACCACGTCCCCGCTGCCGCCGCCCGCCGCCTGCTCGCTGATGTAGCGGTTATACAGCTCGGTGCTGTTCATATCGTTATATTCAACTTTAATTCCGGGGTACTGCGCCTCAAATCCTTTAATTAGCGGACCCGCCGCTTTGGTGTCCGTCGTTGAATAGATGACAACTTTGCCCTCTTTCTTCCCGCCATCAACCACTTTTTGATATTCAGCCGGGTAGCCTTGAGGGAGTACCGCCAAAACGGAGCCAGAGAAGACCGTCGCCAGTGAAACCACTAAACCACCAATTTTCTTATACATAAAACCAACCCTTAAGAATCATTTATTAAACACAAATTTAACATATAGCGAGGCGTTCGCGGCTTGCAACGCCGGGGGCGGTTTTTTTCTGGCTTTTGTGATGCTGACGGAATTTAACTAAATAAATGGCGATCGGAATCCGTGCGGCGATAAGCGTTACCCTGCTGGAATATTAAGAAAATATTAAGTTAAGCCGTTTCGCAAAATAGCCCTTACGTTTACCTGAGCGCAAATATAATGCCCGCGGGGTTGTCGAGCAGCACAATATTCATGCGCGCAATGCTCCTCGGCGGTATTTTCGCTTTTACCGCCGACTGCTATCGCCTTAAGCTTAAAATTTGTGACCGACACAGCAAGCTGGTCATGAAAGAAAAAAGTAAAAATATTTTTTAATATCAAAAAGGTAATAAAAAAAACGCGTCAGCATAAACATGACAAAAGTCACAAAATTACAATCAGGTCACTATTTTTAAGTAAAGGTGACTTTTTTACTATTTCATCACCCTGGAGAACGAGGAAAGATAGCGAGCTTAGACCGCGAATATCGATGTACAACAGCGCGCAGGAGCCGAAATGGCGGTGATAGTTACTTATACATGCGATCTTAACGAAGGTATTCACGCCAGACCCGCAGGATATATCGCGCGCTTATGCAACCTGTTTCAGGCTGCTGTAAGCTGGGAGAATATCCGTACCGGCCTACAGGCCAATGCGAAAAGCGCCCTCTCGTTGGTCGCCACCGATACGTTGCTAAACGATGAGTGCCGTATCGTGCTTAGCGGTAATGATGAACAGCAGATCGCATCTGAGCTGCGCGCGCTACTGGCCCGCCTTCCTGCGTTTAGCATTGCGTCAGCTCCCGTCTCCCTACACGGCTACCTTCCCCGCTGCCTGCGGGAGCTAAACCCGCGGGTGATCCAGGGAACCCGTATTAATAAAGGCGCGGCAATTGCCAAAACGCTGTTCATGCAAAGCCTTACGTTCAGCGAGCTTGCCGCGCGCAATCCCGGCCGTATTGAGGACCTGGAGAGCGAAAAGGCGCGGCTGATTACCGGGCTCGAGGGATTAGGCGCCGAAAAAGAAATCGCCCTCGGGCAAACCCAGGGCGTTGAGCACGATCTTATCGAGGCTCAGCATTCGCTCATCAGCGACATTGTTTTTCAGAATAATGCGATCGGTTATCTTAATGACAAGATGAATGCCTGGTCCGCGATCGTACAGGCGGCACTCGATTTTTGTCGCGTACTTGAGCGCTCATCAAGCCACTATCTGCGGGAGCGAACGCTGGATATCCTTGATATCGCCAGCCAGCTAATCCGCATCATGTATGGCGAGCAGGCTCTGGCGCAGCAGCCGCTTACGCTGAATGCGCCGACGATCGTCTTCGCCAGCACGCTGACCCCCGACCAGTTTTTGGCCCTCGACAGAACCCAGCTTGCAGGCCTGGTCATGTCGACTACCGGAAAAACGTCGCACACGGCGATTCTGGCCCGCTCATTAGGCATTCCGGCACTGACGGATATCGATTTTTCGGCCCTCAAATTTGATGCCCATCGGCAGGTCATCATCGATGGCGATCCGGGCATTTTAATTACCGATCCGGATGAGAAAATCCTGCGCTATTACCGCCATGAAATCGCGATACAGCAGAAAATGCAGCGGCTGATGCGCGCCAGCGCGACAACCCCAGCGCGGACCAGCGACGGACATCGTGTCGAAATAGCCGCCAATATCTCCAGCCTTGCAGAAGTACAGGCGGCAATCGACGGCGGCGCGGAGCATATCGGGCTCTATCGAACCGAGACCGCATTTATGCAGCGCGACCGGCCGCCGTCCGGGGAAGAGCTGAACGAGCTGTATAGCCAGGTGGTCAGACTGGCCGCCGGAAAATCGGTGACCTTTCGCACCTTCGATATCGGCGGCGACAAGCCCGTCGGGTACCTTAACTGCGGTAAAGAAGAGAACCCGTTCCTCGGTTTCCGCGCAGTGCGAACTTATCCGCAATATCGTGACCTTTTCGCCCTGCAGCTAAAGGCGATTCTTTCCGCGTCCGCGGTCGGTAGAGCCAAAATCCTGCTGCCGATGATTGCGCGCGTTGAAGAGCTGATCTGGTGCCGGGAGGTGCTGGAATCAGTTAAGCAGGAGATGCGCCGCGAGGGGCGCGCCTTCGATGAGCGGATTGCGCTCGGTATTATGCTGGAGGTTCCCTCCGTGCTATTCGCCATGGAGGAAATGGCCGAATACGTCGACTTTTTCAGCCTGGGCAGCAACGATCTGGCGCAGTATCTTTTTGCCGCTGACCGGGGTAATAGCCGGCTCAAGGGAGTTTCTGACAGCTATGCGCCGCCGCTTCTGCGCGCCCTCAAATTAGCGACAGGCGAGGCCCACCGCCTCGGTAAACCCATCGGCCTGTGCGGCGAACTGGCCGCTGACGAGAGCATACTCCCGCTCCTTATCGGCCTCGGCTTTGATGAATTGAGCATGAGCTGTCCGGCGATTGCGGGGATAAAACAGGCCCTGCGCGAGCTTAGCTTTGCCGATTGTCAGACGCTGGCGCGGGTTCTTCTCCAGAGCCCAAACGCCGAGCGGGTCAAAACCGAGCTGCGCAGGTCTGCGGTCGGCGCGGTGAAGAAACCGCTGCTGTCGCCGGAGATGGTTATGTGGGGCATTGACGCTGCCGATAAAAACGAAGCAATCAAAATAATGGTCGATAACCTGTGGTTACACCAGCGCACCACCGCGCGGGAGATACTGTGCGACGATATCTGGGCCCGCGAAGTCCCTTTCCCCACCGTTGTCGGCTCGGGATTTGCTATCCCCCATGCCCGAACGGACGCCATTGGCGACTCGACCGTCAGCGTCGCGACGCTTAAACAGCCGATCGCCTGGGGCGGCGTGATGGTCGATACCCTCTTTATGCTGACAATCAGCAAATCGGCGAAGGATAACGAGCATATGAAATACTTCTCCACGCTTGCGCGCATGCTGATGAATGATGAATTTGTCCGCCAAATCAAAGAGACACAAAACCCGAAAGCGCTCTATGACCTGATATCCAGAACGCTGGCCTTCTGATCACCACTACGGTATGAGGCTAAGATGTTAAAACTATTAAAAAATACCAAGCGGCATTTTATGACCGGCGTGTCGTACATGATCCCCTTCGTGGTGGCCGGCGGCGTGTTGCTGGCGCTGGCGGTGATGTTCAATGGCGAAGCGGCCGTGCCGGACCACGGTTTTTTGAAAGCCATGTCGCAAATCGGTATGGCCGGACTGACCCTGTTCATTCCGATCCTGTCGGGTTTTATCGCCTATTCAATGGTGGATAAACCCGGTATCGCGCCGGGTGCCATCGGCGGGTTAATGGCCTACCAGATGGGGGCCGGTTTTTTAGGCGGCATGCTCTCCGGGATTATTGCCGGGCTGGTCGTCTATCTTCTGCTCAATATGATTGCCCGACTCAATGTTCCCCACTTCCTGCGGATGGTATTGCCGATCTTTATTATCCCGCTGGTCGGCACCTTCCTCACCGGAATGGCGGTTTATTACATCATTGGTGACCCGATAGCCGGAGTCATGAAGTGGCTTAGCGTTTGGCTTGGCAATATGCAGGGGACCTCGTTCATTATTCTCGGGACCATTCTCGGCTGCATGATCGCCGTCGACATGGGCGGTCCACTGAACAAAACCGCTTTTTTCTTTGCCGTCGCTCTGATCTCGACTAACCCACAGCTGATGGCGGCGGTTGCCGCCGCTGACTGCACCCCGCCCCTGGGGCTGGCGCTGGCGACCTTTCTGTTTAAAGGCATTTTTAATGATGTTGAGCGAGAAGCCGGGAAGCCCGCGGTTATTATGGGCGCGATGGGCATCACGGAAGGGGCGATCCCGTTTGCGGCGGCGGATCCGGTCCGCGTGATCCCGGCGATTATGCTCGGTAGCGCGGTCGCCGCCGTCCTCTCTTTATGGTTCGGCGCCACCAACGCCGCGCCCTGGGGCGGGCTTATCGTGTTGCCGGTGATCGGCAACCACTTTGGCTATCTCGTTTCAGTGGCCGCGGGAACCGTGACTACCGCAGTTGCGGTCAAAATATTAAAAACCGTTATCAAACCGCGAGCATAATATGGGCACGTTTATTCAATCCATCCTCAGCGAATTTAGTACCCAGGGCGCGAGCAATGACAACGTGCTGGTGGCCAACGGCAACGCGCAGGCCCCGGCGATGGCCTACCATCTGCACGTGCCGCGCATCGAACTTACGGTAAAAGGCACCCTGAGCATGCTGCTGCCGAAAGGGACCGACAGGATCGTTAAATGTGAGCGCCCGGTCGGCACGATTACCTATATTCCCGCCAACGGCTGGAACTCGCCGCTGTGGGAAGGCCCGGTTATCTGCATGTCGATTGTGTTCTGGAAGCAGGATGTTGGTTTCAGTATCAGTAACTGGGACGGGACGCAGTTTAAAGAAGTCGAGAAATATAACCTGCAAAACTCCAGCAGTACGGTTCGTGACCGCCTGCTTGAGCTGACAGAATCGTTAGCGTGGGCGCAGGATCATACCGGCGAAACCTTTGCCCACATCGCCTATGCGCTAATAAACGATCTGCTGTGCCAAATCACCGATGGCCTGAATGACCAGCAGGGTCCCTTCTCTCTGCTGGATGAAATTAAAGGCCATATCGATAGCCACTACCACACGGACATCAGTCGGGAAAGCGTCGCCGAGACCTTTAACATCTCACCCGGCTACCTGTCGCGTCTGTTTTCGAAGGAGTCAGACGTGAAATTCAATGAATATCTGAAGTTGGCCCGTATCTCGCGTTCGAAGGCGCTGCTGATGAATACCAATCTGAAAATCAACGAGGTTTCAGAGAAGTGCGGTTTCACTGATACCAACTATTTCTGCAAAGTCTTTCGCGATATTAACGACTGTACGCCGCTTGAGTACCGGCGCAAAAATAAGGGAGCAAGCTTATGATAACTCGCACAGGAAGAGATGAGATCCCGCCCTTCTCAAGCGAACGCAATCTGCATATTGTCGCGGTAACCGCGTGCGCAACCGGCGTGGCACACACCTATATGGCCGCAGAGCAGCTGGAAAAACTGGCGAAGCAGTATCGCTTTGCGATCAAAATTGAGACCCAGGGCGTGCTGGGGCTGAAGAATCCCATTACCGATAAGGATATTTTCGCATCCGAGCTCGCCATCATTGCGTCCGATATTACTATCGATAATCCCGCACGCTTTGACGGCTGCCGTATTCTCAACGTGTGCATTAACTCGCTGCTGCTTAAGCCGACGGAAGTTATCGCCGCGATCCGCAAGTCGCTGAATCTGCCCAGAGGCAACGTCATCGACCTGTAGCTGGTGGACGTGAAGCTGAGAAGCAAATGCTTCTCAGCTCAGTGCAGCGTAGAGCTCCTCAATACGATCCCCGCCGCGGCGTTCAAGAAACTCCAGCACCCGTCGCGGGGAGGTGTTGAGGACCCTTGAGGCGGGAAAATCAGCCTCTGCAAGCAGATGCTGACAGGCGCTGAAATCACCCACTGAAAACGCGCTGTGCGAATCGCTGCCCAGCGCGATAAGCCCGCCGCTATCCCGAACGGCGGCAACAATGTTGCGGCAGTTCGCCTCACTGCCCTGACGCGAATGGACAAAAGAGGCGTTATTCACTTCCAGCGCCACTTGGCAGGCTTTGGCGGCCGCAACTACCGCCGGGATATCAATGGGATACTCCGGATTGCCGGGGTGGCTAATGATATCCACCTTTCCGCTCTCAATTACCGCGATCAGCGCATCGGTGTTGCTCACCATCCCGGCCGGGGCAAAGACCTGTTTGTGGAACCCGGCAATAACCAGATCTAACGAAGCGCGCATTTTGGCGCTGCAATCGGTCTCACCACCGGGTTTGATGTTGGCTTCGATACCGCGCAGGAGTCCCACGCCCTCAACGACGCGCGGCAGCACGCGCAGATTATTAAAGTGGAACGGATGCGGCGCGTCGACCATTTCCGGCCCATGGTCGGTGATAGCGATCAGACGGATATGCTTGCGCGCGGCGACGGCTATGTAGTCATGAATCGTGCTGTAGGCGTGGGTGCTGGCAAGAGTATGCATATGCAGGTCGACGGGATACATTTCTTTCCCCTGAATAAAACATGGCCCCAGGTCGTGCAAGGGGCCGGGAAGGTTAAGCCAGAAGCGCTTTCGCCTGATGCAAAATCGCCTCGGGGGTGATACCGAACGTCTGATACAACTGCTCCGCCGGGGCCGATTCGCCGAAGGTGGTCATGCCGATAACCGCTCCGTTCAGCCCAACATATTTGTACCAGTAGTCGGTAATCCCCGCTTCCACCGCCACGCGAGCGGAAACGGTTTTTGGCAGTACGGCCTCGCGATAGGCGGCGTCCTGTTTATCAAATACATCGGTGGAGGGCATTGACACCACCCGCGCCTTCACGCCGTCGGCGGTCAGTTTTTCATAGGCAGCAACCGCCAGCTCAACTTCAGAGCCGGTCGCGATAAGGATCAGCTGCGGCTGGCCGAGGCAATCCTTCAATACGTAGCCGCCGCGCGCAATATCCTGCACCTGCTGCCAGGTCCGTTCCTGCTGGGTCAGGTTTTGCCGGGAGAAAATGAGCGCGGTTGGGCCATCTTCACGCTCCACGCCGTACTTCCACGCCACCGCCGATTCCACCTGATCGCAGGGACGCCAGGTGCTAAGGTTAGGAGTCAGGCGCAACGAGGCAATCTGCTCGACCGGCTGATGGGTCGGGCCATCTTCACCCAGACCGATGGAGTCGTGGGTATAGACCATCACCTGACGCTGTTTCATCAGCGCCGCCATACGCACCGCGTTACGGGCATACTCCACAAACATCAGGAAGGTCGAGGTGTACGGCAGAAAGCCGCCGTGCAGCGCGATACCGTTGGCGATGGCGGTCATGCCGAATTCACGCACCCCATAGTGGATATAGTTCCCGCCGCTATCGAGGTTGATCGCTGTCGATCCCGACCAGAGCGTCAGGTTTGACGGAGCCAGATCAGCGGAGCCGCCGAGAAATTCCGGCAGCAGCGGACCAAAGGCTTCAATCGCATTTTGTGAGGCCTTGCGGCTGGCGATCTTCGCCGGTTTCGCCTGCAGCTTTTCAATATACGCCTGAGCTTTGCTGGCAAAGCCGGGCGGCATCTGCCCCTTTATCCTGCGGGTGAATTCGGCAGCCAGTTCCGGGAACGCGTGAGCGTAGGCGGCGAACTTGTCATTCCATGCCGCCTCCTTTGCCCGACCGGCCTCTTTTGCATCCCACTGCGCGTAGATGTCAGAAGGGATCGCGAACGGCGGATGCGGCCAGCCCAGGGCCTCGCGCGTTGCCGCCACTTCGGCCTCTCCCAGCGGCGCGCCGTGGACATCATGAGTACCGGCCTTATGCGGCGAGCCAAAACCGATGATCGTTTTACAGATAATCAACGTCGGCATTGAGTCTATCGACCGGGCGACGTCAATGGCGGCACGGATAGACTCAGGGTCATGCCCATCTACCCCGCGCACCACGTGCCAGCCGTAGGCCTCAAAGCGTTTGGCGGTATCGTCGGTAAACCAGCCCTCCACATGACCGTCAATGGAAATGCCGTTATCGTCATAGAATGCCACCAGCTTACCGAGCTTCAGCGTCCCGGCCAGTGAGCACGCTTCGTGCGAAATCCCCTCCATCATGCAGCCGTCGCCCATAAAGGCCCAGGTGAAGTGGTCCACGATCTCGTGGCCGGGGCGGTTAAACTGCGCCGCCAGGGTTTTCTCCGCAATGGCCATGCCGACCGCATTAGCGATCCCCTGCCCCAGTGGCCCGGTGGTAGTTTCCACGCCAGGGGTATAGCCCACCTCCGGGTGGCCCGGGGTTTTGGCATGCAGTTGACGAAACGCCTTCAGCTCGTCAATCGGCAGATCGTAGCCGGTGAGGTGTAACAGGCTGTAGATCAGCATTGAGCCGTGGCCGTTGGAGAGCACGAATCTATCGCGGTTTGCCCACATCGGGTTATTCGGGTTGTGGTTAAGAAAATCCCGCCACAGAACTTCGGCAATATCCGCCATCCCCATCGGCGCGCCCGGGTGACCCGAATTGGCCCGCTGGACGGCATCAACGCTGAGCATACGGATGGCATTCGCCAGGGTCTTTCTTGATGACATAACAAACTCCCTCTTTACATCTTAAGGAAAAAATCTGCCTCGCCCTTGCGCATCACGCGCAGGTCGAGGTAGTGATCAACGGTTTGCCAGGTGTCGATATCGTGAACCATCGACTGGCGGGTCAGGACTTCAACCACCACGCATCCGGCCTCGGTGGCGGAGAGCAGACCGGCGGTGGAGTCTTCAAAAGCGAGACAGCGGGCGGGAGAAAGGTTGAGCCGGGATGCGCCGATCGCAAACGGCTCCGGGTGGGGCTTGCCGTGACGGACATCTTCACTGGTCACCAGCATGGGCGGATTCGGAAAACCGGCCTGTTTAATGCGCGCCGAGGCAACCTTAAGCGAGCCGGAGGTCACGATGGCCCAGGGAACCTGAAGCCGCACCAGTTGGCGAAGAAATTCATCAGCCCCGGGCACCGGGGTGATGCCGTCGGTATTGCGTGCTTCAAACGCTTCCAGGGCCAGAAACTCATCGTTAATCGTCCGCTCGCTGGCGTCGGGCATAAAATGGCGCAGCGTACTGAGCGCCGGTTTGCCATGCAGGTAATGGCATACCGTTTCGGCATCCAGCCCCTTTTTATTCGCCCATATCCGCCACGACGCCTCCACGAAATCCAGCGAATTGACCAGGGTCCCGTCTAAATCCAATAATATTCCACGAAAATGCATCGCCCTCACCTCAAAAACAGAAAGTGTGTGCTTTATTTTGTACGCCATTATCCGGCACCAAATAAATAGAAAAAATGGCCCTTTAATAGCAATTACGTGACCGCAGATTACCCATCAGCCAGAGTGTGATAACTATCACAAGACATATCACCACTTAATTTCATGACTGCGATCACATAATCGCAATCATGTTATTTAATTAGAGCAAAGGTAACTTTTTTACTATTCAAAGCAGAGCAATAACGATGAAGGATATAGAACAAGAAACGCAGGCACTAACGTCTGCCCAGAAAATTAACTCGCTTTGTTTAAAGATTCTCGGGAGTGATCATGTCACAGGTAATAAATTATCAATGTGAGCTGAAGGACGGCATTCATGCCAGACCGGCGGGGCATATCGAACGGCTGTGTAATACCTTTCAATCTGCGGTAAGCTGGAAAAATATGCGCAGCGGGATTGCCGCCAATGGTAAAAGCGCCCTCGCCATTGTCGCTACTGATACATTATTCAATGACACCTGCGAAATTACGCTCATCGGTCAAGATGCGCCTGCTGCTGCGCAACGGCTCGGCGCGCTGCTGAAAAAGCTGCCCTCATTCGAAGTCAGCCAGGCGGAAGAAGCTCCGGCATCCACGGGCTATCTCCCGCGCTCGCTGCGGGAAACCCAGCCCAGGTTTATTCAAGGTTCACGCATTAGCGGCGGTGTCGCCATTGCCAAACCGCTGCGCATTCAGAGCCTGTCATTAGACGAAATGCTGGCGCGGAATCCCGCCGAAATATATGACAAAGAGTCCCAGCAGCGTATTTTCCTGGCAGGTTTAGAAATGCTGCAGCATGACAAACAGGCGGCCCTGGAAATAACTCAAGGCGTTGAGCATGAGATCCTCCAGGCACATTTATCAATCATTACCGACGTAACCTTTCAAAGCCATATTTCCAGCGCAATAGCTGACGGTGAAAATGCCTGGAATGCGGTCATTAAAACCGCCATCGAATTCAGCGAAATACTTAACCGCTCGTCCAGTAAATACATAAAAGAGAGGACCCTTGATGTCCTCGATATTACCGGGCAGTTGCTCACGGCCATTTATGGTGCGGGCGTGTTGCCGCCAAACCGGCTCGAGTTAAGCGAACCGTCAATTATTCTGGCCAATAGCCTGACGCCGAGTCAGTTTCTCGCCATAAATAAATCGTTCCTCGCCGGGATGGTGCTATCTGTCACCGGGAAAACCTCGCATACCGCAATATTGGCGCGTTCCCTGGGGATCCCAACGCTGACGGATATCGATTTTTCAGCCCTCGAGCTGAATGCGGGAAGTGACATCATTATCGACGGTAATCCGGGTATTTTGATTACCGCTGCGGATGAAAAGGTACTGCGCTATTACCGCCATGAAATCGCCGTCCAGCGGACCATGCAACAGCAGATGCTGGCTAACGTTCATCTGCCGGCGACGACCAGCGATAACCATCGCATTGAGATAGCCGCCAATATCGCCAGCCTGGCGGAAGCCGAAACCGCGTTTAGCAACGGTGCTGAAGGTATCGGCCTGTTCCGTACCGAAATGTCGTTTATGGATCGGGAAACGCCGCCGAACTATCACGAGCTGACGGAGCTTTACAGCCGGGTGATGCGGCTTGCTGACGGTAAGCCGGTGATATTCCGCACCTTCGATATCGGCGGCGACAAGCCCGTCGACTATATGTGCATCGGTGAAGAGGATAATCCGTTTCTTGGCTTCCGGGCGGTACGCGCCTACCCGCGCTATCGAGAGCTTTTCGCCATGCAGCTGAAGGCCATTCTTACCGCCTCCGCGCTGGGTGAAGCCAAAATCATGATCCCGATGATCGCTAACGTCGATGAAGTTATCTGGTGTCGCGAAGTGCTGAATGAGGTGCAGAACGCGATGCGCGCTGAGGGACTGGGGTTCAACGATAATATTTCGCTCGGCGTGATGCTGGAAGTGCCCTCTGTCATCTTCGCCATCAGCGAAATAGCGGAATACGCCGATTTCTTTAGCGTCGGCAGCAACGATCTGACCCAGTACTTTTTTGCCGCGGACCGTGGCAATACCCAGGTCGAGGCGGTGTATGACAATTATGCCCCGGCATTTCTGCGCGCCATGCAGTTCGCCGCCGATGAAGTTCATCGTGCGGGCAAGTGGATTGGCATCTGCGGCGAACTGGGGGCCAGCAAAGACTTTCTCCCGCTGTTTGCAGGCATGGGCTTCGACGAGCTCAGCATGAGCGGTACCGCCATTCCCGGCGTGAAACATGCGCTACGGGAGTTGGATTTCGCCAAATGCCAAAGGCTGGCGCAGGAGAGCGTGACCTTAAAACGCTCCGCCGCGGTCAAAGCCCTGCTTCGCTCACCGGATGTGAAAGCGGTCAGCACAATGCCGATCTTCGCCCCGGAGTTTATTCTCTTTGACCTGCAGGCCAGCGATAAAAACGAAGTCATTAAAAAGATGACCGACAATCTCTGGCTGCACCATCGTAGCGATAACCGCGATCGATTAGCCGATGATATCTGGACCCGCGAGGACTCATTTTCCACCGCCGTAGGCTATGGTTTCGCCATTCCGCACACGCGCTCAAACCATATCCGCCACTCCACCATCAGTATGGCGACGCTTGATACCCCCATTATGTGGGGCGATCAGCAGGTCGAAACCGTATTTATGCTGACGGTGAGCCAATCCGCCGATCCTAACGAACACATGAAATATTTCTCTACGCTTGCCCGAAAGCTAATGAAAGAGGATTTCCGCAATGAAATAAAACAGGCCGAAGACGTCACCGTACTCTACAACCTGATGGCAACAACATTAGCCATATGAAATCAGGATTTATTAAGCCACGTTTTAACTTACAGCCAAATATCAAACTCAGGAGTTTTTCATGAAAATTGTCGGAGTCGCAGCGTGCATTACCGGAGTCGCCCACACCTATATGGCTCAGGAGGCGATTGAGCAAGAGTGTAAAAAAAGAGGCTATGACGTAAAGGTCGAAACTCAGGGCGGTATGGGGATTGAAAATGAGCTCAGCGAAGACGAAATTGCCGAAGCCGATGTGGTTATTCTGGCAATTGCCATCGGCATCGAGGGCGTCGAGCGTTTTGAGGAAAAAGAGGATGCCGGGCGGGTTATTTCACTTAACCCAGCCGAGGTTGTTCGCGATCCGGTTGCGATCATTGATAAAGCCGAAAAATTAGCAAAATAAATCAAACATCATATTCCTGAGTTATTTCGACACGCGGAATATGGTGAATAAAAACGTTAATTAATTTTCAGTGAACCCTGCGTTTGTATTCCGTGGCGCAAGCGCCCGGGACGACTACGTCCGTATATCGTGGTTATCCAATAAAAGTACAGGGTGTCTGGAGGATAAAAATGTCGGATAAAATGAAAGCCATTAAGGATGATTTAGTCAAAGCGTTCAGCACCGGCGTCTCATATATGATGCCGGTGGTGGTGGTCGGCGGGATTTGTCTGGCGCTGTCCCTGATTGGCGGCGAGCCGGTTGCCGGCAAAGGCATGGTGGTAACCAATCCCTTCTTATTAAACCTTGGCGCTATCGGTAGCGCGGGCCTCGGGATGATGATCCCGGTGCTGGCGGCGTATATCTCCTACTCTCTCGCCGGTAAACCGGGGCTCACGCCTGGTTTAATCACCGGTTTTATGGCCAGCACTCCGCTCGGCGCGGACCACGTAGTCACCGGTTTTCTCGGCGCCATGCTGCTCGGGATCCTCAGTGGCTACGTCGCAAAATGGGTTAAAACCTGGAAAGTCGGCAAAGCGCTCATGCCGGTTATGCCGATACTGATTATCCCTATCGTCTCCAGCTGTATCGTCGGCATGCTCTATCTGTACGTGCTGATTGGGCCTATCGGTATCGCCATGAAATGGCTGGTATCGATGCTCTCTAATATGCAGGGCAGCAGCGGCGTGGTGCTCGGCCTGATTCTCGGCGCCATGGCTGCCTTTGATATGGGCGGACCGGTCAATAAAACCGCCACCGCATTTACCCTCGCGTTAATGGCCGAAGGTATTTATGGCCCGAACGGCGCTTACCGTATTGCCTGTGCTATTCCCCCACTGGGCATTGCTCTCTCAACGTTTATTTCTCAGCGCAAATGGGCTGAGGATGAAAGAAGAATGGGGACCTCCGCCGCCTTTATGGGATTAATTGGCATTACCGAAGGGGCAATTCCTTTCGCGGTTAAAAACCTTAAAACAGTTCTGCCATCGATTATTATCGGCAGCGCCGTCGGCGCCGGTCTGGCAATGATTCATGGCGTCGAGTCCATGGTGCCCCATGGTGGGTTAATTGCCATCGCCGGCGTCAATAAAGCCCCGCTGTGGTACGTCATTGATATGGCCATCGGCGTGGTTGTCACCGCTCTCTGCCTGCATATTTTGCGTCCCAATATTAGCGAACCGGCAAAGAAAGAGTCCGCTAAAAAAACAATCACTACTGATATGAATAAAGTCTGAGGAGTTATTATGAAAAACACCATGAAACAGTACGTCGATTATATTGTCAACGGCGGGAAATCCACCATGTTGGGTATTGGCCCAATGTCACCGGCGTTAATTCAGGCATGCTTTGAACTGGGCAAAGAAAAAGATCTGCCACTGATGTTTATCGCCAGCCGTAACCAGGTCGATGCCGATGAATTTGGTGCCGGTTACGTCAACAACTGGGATCAGTTCCGCTTTGCCGCCGACCTGAAAGCCATGGCGGAAAAAGTTGGCTTTGATGGCGACTATTTCCTCTGTCGCGACCACGGCGGTCCGTGGCAGCGCGATAAAGAGCGTAAAGACCATATTCAGGAAGACGAAGCGATGAAGCTGGCCCGCCGCTCTTATCAGATTGATATGGATGCCGGTTTTGATCTGCTGCATATCGACCCGACCAAAGACCCGTATGTTGTCGGCAAAGTGATTGATATTGAACTGGTCCTCAGCCGTACCGTTGAACTGATTCGCTTCTGTGAAGAGTACCGCAAGGCTAATAGCCTGAAAGAGTTCTTCTATGAAGTCGGCACTGAAGAGACCAACGGTGGCCTGACTGACGTCAACGCCTATGAAGGTTTTATTATCGAGCTCAATAAGCGCCTGGCCGCCGAAGCGCTGCCGCAGCCGCTGTTTATTGTCGGCCAGACCGGTACCCTGACCCGCCTGACTAAAAATGTCGGCCATTTCAACGACAAGCAGTCCGCCGAGCTCTCAGCGATCAGCACCCGTCACGGCGTGGGTTTGAAAGAGCATAACGGCGACTATCTACCGGATGAGATCCTGCTCAAACATCCGGGGCTGGGGATCACGGCGATGAACGTCGCTCCGGCTTACGGCACCATCGAAACCCGCGCGTATCTGAAGCTCGCGGAAGTGGAAAAAGATCTGGCGGCGAAAGGCTTTATCAAGTCGGCCTCTGATTTGAAAACCGTATTGACCCGCGAGTGCGTACTCAGCCACAAATGGGAAAAGTGGATGACCGATGAGCATAAAAATAAATCCGAAGAGCAAATCTTCAGTGAGCCCGAATTGCTGAAAGAGATTCTCGAACTCAGCGGTCATTATAATTATGAAAAACCGGCGGTGGTTAAAGAGATCCGGACCCTGTTTGCCAATCTGCAATCGTTTGGCGTGGAGCCTGAACGTTACGTGGTCAATAAAATTAAAGATATGATCCAGAACGAAGCCGAGTGCTTCAATATGCCCGGCCTGACCACCCGCGTCGCGCAGGCGAAATAACCGTTCAGCCAGCTTAACGCCATGCATCAATAACAAGGAGAGGGCCAGGGTCCCTCCTTGTTATGTCAGTAATCGGATTAAAAAACAGGTAATGGTTATGAATCAGCTTGAACAACTGAAGCAGCGGACAACGATTGTTGCCGACAGTGGGGATATCGATAGCATCATGGCTTATCAGCCCGAGGATGCAACCACAAATCCGTCGCTTATCTACAAAGCGGCACAGCTCGCACAGTATCAGAAACTGGTGAAAGATGCCGCTGCGGCGGTAAAGTCTCGCCAGGCCGGAAAAACGGTTCGCCCTTCCGACATCGCCGACTATCTCGCGGTCAGCATCGGCGCACTGATCCTGAAAAGCGTGCCCGGGCGTATTTCAACCGAAGTGGATGCCCGCCTCTCTTTTGACACTGACGCCAGCATCAATAAAGCGCGCGATATCATTGCCCTGTACCAGGAGAAAGGCGTCGGCAAAGATCGCGTACTGATTAAGCTAGCCGCCACCTGGCAAGGGATCCGCGCCGCCGAAACGCTGGAAAAAGAGGGGATTCAGTGCAACCTGACGCTGCTTTTCTCCTTTGCCCAGGCCAGAGCGTGCGCCGACGCGGGCGTTTTCCTGATTTCTCCCTTTGTTGGCCGTATCTACGACTGGTATAAGCACAACCATCCGGACACCCTGTTCACTGTCGATAACGACCCGGGCGTTGAGTCGGTACAAAAAATCTATCGTTTCTACAAACAGCACGGATACCGGACGGTGGTGATGGGCGCCAGCTTCCGCACGCCGGAACAGGTACTGGCGCTTAACGGCTGCGACCGCCTGACCGTCTCTCCGGCGCTGCTGGCGCAATTACAGCAAAATGAGGGGCCAGTACCCGCGCCGCTGGCGTATGAAGGTCAGGCTCAGCCCAAACCCGCGGCGATGAGTGAAGCGGAGTTCTACTGGGCGCATCACCAGGATCCGATGGCAGTTGAGAAGCTCGCCGAAGGTATTCGTCTGTTTGCCGCCGATCAAAACAGTCTTGAGACTTTACTCAGTCAGTATATTTAATCGCCGAACGCCGTCAGGCAAAACAATGCTCCCCGCCGCGAGCGCCCGGTCATTGCGACAGCCGGCATCCCGGCTCTGGCAGGGGAGCCTCCGTTACCCCCGCGGCCAGACCTGCGGGAACAGCGGTGAAACCAGCGCGTCGCCATCCTGCAGCGTCAGCTCCGGGAACGGCGGCGAGGTCACGCCCCCGCGGTCAACAAAGGTGGCGTCGTCGCCCACCCAGCGGGCGGAAAAGACCCGTCGCGCCCGCGCCGTGGCGTTACCTCTGGCGCCGTGCAGCGTCCGGTAGTGAAAGGCGACCGCATCGCCCGGCTCCAGCGCCCAGCTGACGATATCGTACTCATCCTGGTGGGCGTCAATGTCCGGCAGCTCCTTAAAGCGACCGTGCTGGTAGAGCTTCGAGCCGTTGAAGCGGGTCGGGCTGAACTCCTCCCCCCACAGGTGGGAGCCGCGGATGCAGCGCAGCGAAATCTCCTGCGCAACCGGGTCCAGCGGGATCCAAAAGCTGACGTTCTGCCGCCCCTCAACGCAGTAGTAGGGCTGATCGTGATGCCAGGGGGTGACCGTGCTGCCGCCGGCGGGCTTGACCAGGGTGTGCTCGTGGAAAAATTTCGCCGTGGTCGATTGCATCAGAGCGGCGGCAATTTCCGCCGCCGGCGACTGCCTGACAAACTGCTCAAAATCGGCGATCCGTGACCAGTTGCAGTAGTCCTGGAAAAAGGGCGCTGAGCCGTCCTTCGGCACCACCGTTCTGGCGTGCCCGTACTCGCTGGGGTTGGCCATCAGTTCCGCCACGCCGTTCGCCAGGCCGTCGATCCACGCAGTGAACGCGCCCTTCAGTAACACCACTCCATCCGTCTGGTAGGTATCGATCGTCTGCCGGTCGATCTGCGGATAACGCTGATTGTGCATAGCTAACCATCCTGTGCTGGATAAATGATTGGGTTGATGACGCCGGGCGTCAGCGGACTCAGGTTATTTAGCCAGCGTCGAATGGTAAATTATTATAAAACGATACTCGTAATAGAAATTTATGAGTCTCAGAATCCTTCCGCGTTATGAGCCCCCGGCTAAACCAGCGCCGGAGTTAACTCAATGCTGCGACAATAGTCCATAAAAAGCTGCGTTGGCCGGGTGGGTTCATTATTAGCGAGGTGCGCCATAATTAAGGTGGAAGCCGGCATCCGATCTTCAATCTCCAGCTGGACCAGCCGCTCGCCGTCGTAGGTCATATCGCAAAGCGGTCGGGTCACTAATACCGAGAAACCCAGCCCCTGCCCGACCATACAGCGCACCATCTCAATTGACGGCGAGCTGTAGGCCACCTGCGGGTGGTAGCCCTTCTCTTTAAAAATGGTAATAAAATAGTTTTTACTCGGCACCGCATCGAGCAAAATCATCGGCTCCTGGCTTAACTCCTGCAGCGTAACGCTCTTTTTTTGCGCCAGCGGATGGCTGGCCGGTAATAACGCATAGGGGTTATGCGGGGCATTAAGCGTCTCTTTACTGATCGAGTGGCCTAATTCCAGATCGTAGACCAGGGCTAAATCAAAACGCCCGCGATGCAGACCGTGCATTAATTCGTGCTGCTCACCGTCGTAGAGCTGGAGGGTTATTTCGGGATACATCTTTTTAAATCCGGCCACCAGCTTTGGCATATACAGCGGGGCGACGGATTCAAAGCAGCCCACCGAAATAGTGCCGGAAACCAGCTCTTTATCGGCGCGAGAGTTTTGCTCAAACTCCCAGGAGAGGCGCAGCAGCTCCTTGGCTTTCTCGTAGAAGCGGCGCCCGCAGGGGGTGAGCGAAACGCCCTGCGCGTGGTGGCGAATGAACAGCTGCTGCTCGAAGGTGCTCTCAAGGTTTTTTATCGCAATCGAGATCGACGGCTGGGCAATATGTAGCTGTCGGGAGGCTTCGGCGATGCTTTCGGTCTCCACAACGGTAACGAAGTATTTAAGTTGTTTGAGCGTGAATCGCGTCATAGCCTTACCCTTTATGAAATATTGTCACTCGCAGAAACGGCATAGTTTCCTGATAGGCCAATTGCAAGCATCGTGCCACACCCCGGCTAAGAGATGCATTCCCGTGGGGACGAATGAATTATTTATCTCGCTAAATGCGCTGAAATAATAAAACTCCAGTCCCGCTGGATTAATTGCACCAGGATGAACCAGACTGCACCAAATAAATCCTCAGCGCGCCCCATTGTGGCACAACACTCAATTTACCGGCCGATTCCGTTGACCAATAACAGCAATTGTTTTTTTAATGTTTAGTTCTTGTTTCGCACTCATTGCTTTAAATTTATTGAAATTAATCTGGCTATATAGTTTTTTTAAACTTAAAGACCAAAAATTTACTAATTGCCTGATGGCGAAGAGTACCAGCATAGTGTAATTGCCCGATAAATAGTGACGATGCCCCATTTTAGAACATCGGCATCGTCTTCATGTCCGTTAATTATGGCGAGTGAAATAGCCCATGATGTTTAACTGGAACTACATGTTAAGTCTGCTCAGCGACGCAGATTTTTGGCAGGCCACCTGGACCGTCATTAAACTGAGTCTGCTGACCTGGGGTTGCAGTATTGTGCTGGGCTTTATTCTCGCCCTCGCCAAGCAGTCGCCGCGCAGGCTCTTTAACGTCCCCGCCCGGCTCTATATCTGGCTGTTTCGCAGCCTGCCGCTGCTGGTGCTGCTGATCTTCGTTTATAACCTGCCGCAGGCGGTGCCGTCATTTGCGGTGGTGCTCAACGACCCCTTCTGGGCCGGCCTGCTGGCGATGGTGCTCAGTGAAGCGGCCTACGTCGCCGAGATCCATCGCGGCGGCCTGCTCTCCATCGCCAAAGGCCAGAGCGAAGCCGCGCGAGCCTTAGGGCTGCGCTATGGCGGCACGCAGTGGCGGGTGATTATTCCCCAGGCGCTGCGGGTGGCGCTGCCGGCGCTGGCCAATGAGTATATTGCGATCGTTAAGCTCAGCTCGCTGGTTTCCGTTATCTCCCTGACCGAGATTTTGATGGTCGGCCAGCGCCTCTATTCGCAAAACTTTTTGGTGATGGAGACCATGGCGGCGGTGGCGTTCTACTACGTGCTGATCGTCACCGTGTTTGACTTCCTGCTGAAGCGCCTGGAGACCTGGCTCGACGTCACCCAGCGTAAAACCAACCGCCCGGTCGACGCCGACATGCTGGCGCTAGCCACCGCCGCTCGCCCGGCCGTTGCCCGCAGCGTGGTCGATAGCCGCCAGCCGGCGCTGCAGGCCTCAAAGCTGCATAAAGCCTACAACAACGTGGAGGTACTGGGCGCCGTCAGCCTGCAGGTCCAGCCCGGGGAAGTGGTGTCGGTTATCGGCCCCTCCGGCTCCGGCAAAACCACGCTGATTCGCCTGCTCAACGGCCTGGAGCAGATCGACAACGGCGAGATCCGCATCAACGGCCAGCCCTTTATCCACCTCGACCGCCAGGGCGTGCAGAAGCCGCGCTTTATGGAGAACGCCGAGCACCGGCTGAATATTGGCATGGTCTTTCAGAGCTTCAACCTCTTCCCGCACCTGACCGTGTTCGGCAACCTGCTGCTGGCTCCGCGCTATCACCGCCTGGCGGCGGAGGCGGAGCTCAGGCAGCGCGCCTGCGAGCTGCTGTATAAGGTCGGCATGCTCGACCACGCGTGGAAGTACCCGCACCAGCTTTCCGGCGGCCAGCAGCAGCGAGTGGCTATCGCCCGCGCCCTGATGATGCGCCCGCAAATCATGCTCTTCGATGAGCCGACCTCGGCGCTGGACCCGGAAAAGGTCAACGAAGTGCTTCAGGTTATCGAATCGCTGGCCGATGAGGGGATCACCATGGTTATCGTGACCCACGAAATGAATTTTGCTTTCAAAGTTTCTGACCGAATTGTCTTTATGGAAAAAGGGCGCGTGGTTTGCGACGACACGCCCCAGGCGATGCGCGACGGCAACCACCCGCGCGTTGACGCCTTCCTCAAAGACGTCTCTTTGGCTTAACCGCTCCGTTTGTGAAAGGAAAAAATATGATCGCGCAGTGGCAAATCGAACAGTTTCATCAGCAGGGTTTTCTGGTGGTTGAGGCGGTGCTTTCTCCCACAGAGATCGCCGGGCTTCAGCAGGATTTTGACGGTTGGGTAGACGAAAGCCGTCATCACGGCGACGCCTGGGGAGAGACCGAGGACGGCCGCCCGCGCTTCGACCTTGAAAGCGACCATCGCCCCGACCACCCGTCGCTGCGCCGCGTCAGCTCGCCGACGGAGATCTCCGCCGCCTACCGGCGCGCGGCGCTGGATTCGCGGATGGCGGCGATTGCCGCGCAGCTTATCGGCGGCAGCGGCACCCGCTTTCATCACAGCAAAATTAACTCCAAGCTGCCGCATACCGCCACCCAGGTGAAATGGCACCAGGATTTTCTCTTCACGCCACACAGCAACGACGACATCATCACCGCCCTGCTGATGGTCAGCGACGTGACGCCGGAGAACGGCCCGCTGAACGTGGTGCCGGGAAGCCATAAGGGGCCGCTGTGGTCGCACTGGCAGGCGTCGCGGTTTACCGGCGCGGTGGATGACGAGGTGGTGGCGACCCACTGCCAGCAGCCCGAGGCCTGCTTTGGCCCGTCCGGCTCGGTGTGCTTTATGCATACCCGGCTGCTCCACGCCTCCAACCCCAATGAAACCAACCTGCCGCGTACCCTGTTTATCAGCGTTTATGCCGCCGAAGACGCCCTGCCGTACGGCGACAACCCGCTGCCCAGCGCCCACGCCGGACAGCTGGTCGCCGGCGCAGAGAGCGGGCTGGTACGCAGCGCCGCCAATCATGTTCGTCTGCCGCAGAAGCCGCGCGGCGCCTCGTTTTTCGTACAGCAGGCCGGAAACGACCCTGCCAGCATGTGATTGCCCCCCACTTTGGAGATCTCTATGAAACATTTAAATACCCTGCTCCTCTGCACCGTCGGCACCCTGAGCGCGGCTAGCGCCCAGGCGGCCTTTCAGCAGCCGGGAAAAATCATTGCCGGTTCGGATATGACCTTTTTCCCCTACGAGTATATTGAGAACAATAAGCCCACCGGCTTTGATATCGAGTTTCTCGCCGGGATTGCCAAAACTATGGGCCGCGAGGCGGTCAACCTCGATACCCGCTTCCCAAATCTGATCCCCGGTCTGCAGGGCGGACGCTTTGATATCACCAACTCGTCGATGTATATCACCGCCGAACGGCTGAAGGTGATTGATATGGTTCCGTACCTGAAAAGCGGCGAGTCAATCCTCGCCCTCAAGGGCGCCAGCTATCAGCCGAAGACGCCGGAGGAGTTTTGCGGCCATAAGATTGGCTCGATGGGCGCCACCTCGTGGCTGGCGCAGCTGCAAAAGCTCTCCGCCGACTACTGCGTGAAAAAAGGGCTGCCGCCGATTGCGCTTAGCGAATACGCCACCGACCCGCAGACCACCCAGGCGCTGCTGTCGCGGGCGGTGGAGGCGCAGATCACCGATGCGGCGGTGGCGCGCGGCGTAGTCGACAAGCTTGGCGACCGCATCGTCATCTCCTCCACGACGCTAATCTACCCGGTACTCAACGGCTTTGGGGTGAAAAAAGGCAACAGCGAAGTGAAGACCGCCCTCGAGGAGGGGCTGAAGAAGTTTAGCGCCACGCCGGAGTACGCCGCCCTGCTGAAAAAGTATAACTTCCAGCCGCCGACCGCGGCGGACCTCAACGACCTGATGCCAAAAGTGGAATAACGCCGTGGCCTACTCTTTTGAAGAACAAACGCGTATCGATCTGGCGGCGACGCTGCGCATTGTTGCCCACCTCGGCATGCACGAGGCGGTCGCCAACCACTTTAGCGCCGCCCTGTCGCCGGATGGCAAAACGTTTCTGCTCAACCCGAAGTGGCGCCACTTCTCGCGCATTCGCGCCAGCGATCTGCTGCTGCTGAACGCCGATGATGAAGATAACGCCCACCGCGCGGACGTTGACGCCACGGCGTGGGCTATCCACGGGCAGATTCACCAGCGGCTGCCGCAGGCCCGGGCGGTGCTGCATCTGCATCCGGTTTACGCCACCAGCGTCGCCTGCCTTGAGGATCCGCAGATCCTGCCTGTCGACCAGAACACCGCGCGCTACTTTCAGCGCGTGGCGGTCGATACGCTGTACGGCGGGATGGCGGATACCGTCGCCGAGGGGGCGCGGCTGGCGGGGCTGCTGGCGGATAAACGCCGCCTGCTGATGGGCAATCACGGGGTGCTGGTGACCGCCGGCTCCATCGGCGAGGCGTTTGACGATATCTGGACCCTCGAGCGCGCCTGCCAGATTCTGGTCACCGCCTGGTCAACCGGCCGGCCGCTGAAGGTGCTGTCCGATGAGGTGGCGGAGAAAACCGCCGCCGACTGGGAAAAAATCAGCGACTTTTCCCGTCAGCATTTTGAGGAGATGAAACAGCTGATGATCGACGCCGATCCTTCGCTGCTTGACTAAACTGCCCCAGGCTTCCCCCGGGCAACGCCGGGGGAGCCGCTTAGCGCTGCGCCAGCTCGCTGAATACCGCCTGCAGCGCCTCCGGCTTACGCCAGCCCTGGTGCAGGTCCACCACCCGCCCGCGGCTATCAATCAGCACCGACGTCGGGGTACCGATCACCTGATAGCGCTCCTGGGTTATTTTCAGCCGGTCGCGCAGCACCGGGTAGCTGATGCCGTGCTTTGCCAGCAGCGGCGCGATCTCGACGCTGTCGGGATCGGTATTCACCCCCACCACCACCACTTTATCCGGCCAGCGCTGGCTCAGCGCCTGCAGGGTATCCATCTCCGCCAGGCAGCCGCCGCAGCCGGCGGACCAGAAATTAAGATAGATGGCCTTGCCGCGCCAGCGCTCAAGGCTGGCCGCGTTGTCCTCGAGATCGAAGGCCGCCAGCGCGGGGGCCGGCTCGCCGCGTGCCAGCTTCTCCTCTTTGCAGCCGACCAGCAGCGTCAGCAGCAGTATGATAATTACCTTAGGCATGCGCATGATGGTTCACCTCTTCGCCCAAATACCTGCCGTGCTGCAGCCGCACGATGCGGTCGGCAAACTGTCCCAGCGCCGGGTTGTGGGTCACCATCACCACCGTGCGCCCCTGCCGGTGCAGATCGGTCAGCAGATCCAGCACCCGCTGCTCGTTTTCTTCATCGAGGTTGCCGGTCGGCTCATCGGCAAAAATGACCGGCGGCTCGTTGACCAGCGCCCGGGCGATGCACACGCGCTGCTGCTCGCCGCCCGACAGCTGGCTCGGCAGGTGGGTCATCCTGTGTTCAAGGCCGACCTGGGCCAGCACCGCCCGGGCGGCGGCCTCGTCCACCACGCTGTGGTAGTGCTGCGCCAGCATGATGTTTTCCAGCGCCGTGAGGAACGGGATCAGGTGAAACTGCTGGAAAACGAGGCCAATTTTCTGCGCGCGAAAGGTGCGGCGCCCCTCTTCATCCAGCGCCGCCGCGTCGGTGCCGTCGAGGATGACCTGACCTTCGCTGGCGGTATCAAGGCAGGTGAGAATGTTCATCAGGGTGGTTTTCCCCGAACCGGAAGCGCCCATAATGGCGACGAACTCACCGCGGGCGATGCACAGATTAATGTCTTCCAGCGCGGTGACCTCGCCAAATCGCTTATATAAATGACGGGTCTCAATTGCCATCTGACGCAGGGGCGTGACGGTCATGGCGTTACTCTCCTTTCAACACTTTCGCCGGCTCGACGCTTACCGCACGCCGCACCGGGACAATGGCCGCCAGCAGGGCGACCAGTAAAGACAGCGCCAGGGTAATCGGCAGCACCGGCAGGCGCAGCGAGATGCTGGCATTAAATACCGTCATGCCCAGCAGCTGCGCCAGCAGATAGCCGAGCACCCAGCCGCAGACTACCGCCGCCAGGGTGATAATGCTGGTTTCCAGCAGCATCTGGCGGATGATATCGCCGTTGCTGGCGCCCAGCGCCTTTTGCAGGGCAAACTCCCGGGCGCGTTCGCCCACGATCGCCATCAGCGTGGTGTTAACGCACAGCGACGACAGCGCGAGGATAACTAGCGATACCAGCCCCATTAGCCCCTTGATTTTGTCCAGCACCTGGCCTTCGGAGGCCGAGACCTTGCGCACCGGGCGGATCTCGAGGTCGGGATACTGCTGCTGCAATTGGCCGGCATAGTGCTCCACCTGGCCGAGGTCGTTGCTGACGCTCAGCAGGCCATGGCTGATAACGCCGGGCTTCTGCAGCCAGGCCTGGGCGACGTCGAGGCTGACGATCAGCATATTATCGGTGGCGTCGCCGGCCTCCACGATGCCTTTAACCAGCAGCTTTTTGCGCTGACTCCCCGCCACCAGCGTCAGGCTATCGCCGAGGCGCAGATCCAGCCGCTGCGCCAGCTTGACGCCGATCATCGCGTTGCGATCGTCAAAGCTGACGCCGATCCAGCTGCCGCTCACCTGCCAGTAGGGCACCAGTTTTTGCAGCGATTCGAACCACACGCCAACCATCACCACCTTTTCCAGCTCGGTGCGCGCGGTGCCGTACAGCCACGGGCTAGCGCCGTGGATCAGCCCCGGCGGCGCGCCGTCGAGGATCGCCTGCAGCTCGGGCTGCGGCATGCTGGTGCCGTGCCCGGGGCCAATATAGAAGTTGGCGCCGAAGGTGCGCAGCTCTTCGCTCATTTTGCTGTTAATGTCGAACCACACGGCGGAGAGCGCCGTGACGATGGTCGCCCCCACCGCCAGCGCGGCAAACACCACGCTCACCCGCTGCAGGCGCAGGCGCAGCGCCCGCCGCACCAGCAGCCACAGCATGTCGCGCTTAACGGCCATACAGCACCTCCACGGGATAAAGACGGGCAATGCGCCGCGCCGGGAACCAGGTGCCGATGAGCGCAATCAGCACCGCAATCACCAGCACGCAGGGGACCACCACCCAGGCAAAATTAAGCGGCGTCGCGAACAGCATCAGGCCAATCACCTTCGCCAGCCCCCATCCCGCCATGCAGCCAAACGCCCCGCCCGCGAGGCCGCCGAGCGCCGCCTCGAGATAGAACAGCAGCAGGATTTGCCACTGCCGCGCGCCGAGCGCTTTCATCAGGCCAATCTCCTTCGCTCGCTCCATAATGGTGCTGGTCATCAGCGAGGCGATCCCCATCGCGGCGGCGGCCAGCGCCGCCAGGGTCACCACCGCCATCAGCAGCTGAATTTTATCGATAACCACTCCTTCCGAGGCGGCAACCTGCCACACCGGCCGCACCTGGGCGCCAGAGATCGCCTCCTCCAGCTGGTGGGCAATGGAGGAGACGTAGGCCGTGCAGTACCACAGGTCGTACTCTTCGGCGTTTAGCGCCTCCAGATTCGCGCGCGCCCGGCGCGAAAGCTCATTCTCCGGCACCGTCAGCGCCGAGACGCGGATCGCCTGCACTTTCCCCGGCAGGCCCAGCAGCTGCTGAACGACGCCCAGCGGCATCACCAGCTGATTATCTTCATCGCCACCGCTGGATAAAATGCCGCTTACCTCGACGGTCAGCGCGCGCTCTGCGGTCCGCAGCGTCAGGCGGTCGCCCGGCTTCCAGCCGGAGCTGCGCGCCAGCGCGTGACCGACCAGGGTCTGCGCCAGCGGGCCCGGCGGCTCCTGCGGCCACTCCCCGGTAACCTGCCAGTAAGGGCTGACCGTACGCTGCCCGGTTTGGTAGCCCTCTTCATCCGGTATCGCCACCGGCTGGCTGAAAAAGGTCCCCAGGATCCGGATATCCCGGCCCTTGACCTGCGCCTCGCCGCCGAGCATCGGGGCGAAGCCGACGATATTGTTGCGCCAGAAGATATCTTTAATATTGGGCAGTTCGGACTCATCGAGGAAGTCATCGCTGGCCAGGGGGTTGCTTTGTTCGCTGAACAGCGCCGGCAGCGCGGCCTGCCCCGCGGGCTCAATCAGGATATTGGCGCCGTAGGACTTCAGCTCGCGCGACATCTTGTCGCCGATGTCGATAGAGACCGCCAGCAGGGCCGAAATCAGGCTGGCAGCGAGAAAAACGGTCAGCACTGCCAGCGCCTTGCGCCGCAGGTTGCGCCCCCATGAGCGGTAGATCATTCGCCACAGCATCGCTACTCCTCCTTCACCGCGTCGGCAACGAACTGCTCCGGCGCCTGGCGAAAACGGTCATAGTTGGCTTCGGAGGCGAAGAACCAGGTCTTACCGCCATAGCTGTATTTAAAGTCGGCCGCGGTATTGGTCAGGCTTGAGCCGTCCACCGGGTCGGTAACCTTGATGGTCAGCACCGTCGAGAAGTAATTACCCCCTGTCGCCAGCGCGCTGCCGGGGATGGTCAGCTCGGTTTCATCGTTGCGCCAGCCGTCGATCGGCACCGGATTACAGCCGCCGGGTTTGCCAATCGACGGAATAAAAATGTGCACCCCGCAGGCGACGCAAATCACCTGGTTGCCTTCCATCACGTACCCCTGATCGCCGCACAGCAGGCAGGCGTCAAACACCACGCCAAGGCGCAGCTTGTCGGGATAGCGGTTGATCACAAAAAAGCGCACCGCTTTACCGTCGTCCGCTATCCACACGAAGCGATGCAGCTTGCCGTCGCGCACCTGCGCCAGCGGAATATGCACCTGCCCGTCGGCGGCGAGGGTTACCGGCTGCGCTTCGGATAAGCGCGGCGGCTGCGAGGCCACCTGCTCCCACCACAGCTGGCCGCCGATAATCACCAGCGCGCAGCCGACGGTGGTGAGCCACAGGCGGCCGGCGCCCCGGCGTTCGGCCAGCGCCAGGCGGCGGTCAATCGGCCGTTCGGCGGCCTTTACCGCCCGGGCGTAGCCGCGCAGCGTCGGGAGCCAGAACAGGCTCATCAGCAGCAGTATGGCGCCGGCGGCCCAGCTGTAAAGCGCGGCATTGTTGGTCACTTTGGCGACAAAGCTCAGCAGCGGCTTCAGCAGCGGTACCACCTGCAGCTTCATCAGCAGCAGCAGCAGCGTTCCGCTGAGCGGAAGCCACAGCAGCACCATCAGCAGCAGGGTCAGCGGCCAGTACAGCCAGCGCATCCGCCGCAGAAGCATCGCGCAGAGCGCGGCGGCGAGGCAGAGCGTGGCCAGCGCGAGGAGGATCGCCGTCAGATTCAACAGCAGATCGGTATTCAGGACGTGAGTTGAGGTCAGGCCGCTCAGGTTCGGGTCCAGCCCCCAGCGGCGGGCCGCGCCGGCAACGAGGATCCCTTGCCATAGATAGCGAACCCGCTGCGATGCCCACCAGAAGCTGAGCAAAAACAGCAGCGAAAGCAGAATTTCAGCGCCGACGAGGATCAGCTGCAGCGACTGGCTACCGCGAACGTAGAACCCCGCCAGCAGACCGACGGCCAGCGCCGCAAGCAGCATCCAGGCCAGCGGGCGCAGCGCGGGAGCGTCGCCGCGTCCCCAGAGCACGGCGGACAGAAGCGCAATGCAGAAAAAGACCTGTAGCGTCGAGACAAAAAAATAGCTCATGACTTCAACTCGGTACGGCGGATAAATAACAGACCGCAGGATGGCCGGCGGGTCGTCCTGCGTAACAGCGGCGGCCTCCGTGGCCGCGAAAAATCGGCTACGCCAGGCTTAGTTCAGGCCGACGTACTTAAACTCGTAGCTGACGTCAAACGGCTTCCACCAGCGGCCGACGCCGGTTTCGCTATCGGTATGGCGGTGCATCCCGGCTTTTGACGGCGGGTCGATGTGGTAGGTCACTTTATAGTTGCCCACGCCCATCATTTTGATATTGGCGCCGTAGTGCGGGCCGTCGCTGGCCACCATCGGCATAAAGGTGCCCTCCTGCTTCTCGCCGGTGTCGCTGTTAACCAGGGTGTAGGCGATGGTCAGATAGGGGATCCATTCGCCCGCGCCAAAGCCATTCTTGCCCCCTTCCACCGCATGGATGTCGGCTTCCAGATGAATATCCGACTTCGCCGCCGGCAGCCCCATGCCGCGAGGCTCCATATCGATCGGCTGGAGATAGACCGCCGCAAGCTCCATCTCATTCATGGTCACCGGTTCCCCCGCCGGATACTCCTTAAAGGCCAGCGCCGCCGGGGCGGTGAAAATGCTGGCAACGGTGGCACTGATAATCAGGGTCTGTTTAAAGGTCATCTGGCACATCCTCTCGTCTTAAAATTAAAATAGTCAGAAGTTATTTTTTATATCTTCAGCCGGCGCCGGGGCGCGGCGGCGCATGATCCCCAGCGCGACCAGCGCCGCAATCAGCAATATCGCCTGCGGGATCAGGGTTTCAACATAGGGATAGATACCCAGCCAGCTGATTTCGGGAATACCGCCGACCATCGTCGGCTGGAAGAGCTTGCCCTCCACCAGCTCCAGCACCCCTTTGCCGGCAAAAACGAACGCCATCAGGTACATAAAACCGCCGGTGAACAGGAAGAAGGGTTTGAGCGGCAGCCGCACCACCGAGTAACGCATCACCAGCCAGGCCACCAGCAGCACCACGCAGCCGATGATAAACCCGCCGCCGATGGCGAGATGTCCGCCAACGCCCTGGGCGTCGCCGAGCAACGCGGCGTAAAACAGCACCGTTTCCGCGCCTTCGCGATAGACCGCGAGGAAGCTGGTCAACCACAGCCCAACCAGCGAGCCGCGCGAGAGCGAGTGGGAGAGTTTGCCCTCCAGCCAGGCTTTCCAGTGGCGGGCTTCAACTTTGGAGAGCAGCCAGTAGCTCATGAAGAACAGCATCACCACCGCGATCAGCATGGTAATCCCCTCCAGCAGCTCCCGGCTGGCGCCGGAGTTGGTAAACAGCAGCTGGAAGATAAACGCCGTCACCACGCTGGCGACGAGCGCCACGACCACCGACTGGCGAATCAGCGGCAGCTTGTCGCGCTGGTCGTTTTTAATCAGATAGGCGACGATAGCCGCCACGATCAGCAGGGCTTCCAGCCCTTCACGCACGATGATCATCAGGCTGTAGAGCAGCAGGCTCCAGTGGGTCTCTTCCCCCTCCCCGAGCAACGCGACCGCCTTTTGCAGATCCTGTGCCAGGGCGGCGGCCTGTGCCGTCAGCTTCTCCTGCGGCTGGCTGGCCTTCATCAGGCTGACCATGCGGGTGAAATAGGCTTCAAGGGTGGTTTTGAACGCCGCGTCGCGGGAGCCGATTTTGTTCTCCATGCCGCTGGCTTCGAAGCGGTCGAAGTAGCTATCCTGGATATCCTGAATGGCGCCTTCCGCTTCACCGCGCTGATAGCGCGCCAGAGCGGCATCCATGCTTTGGTTGATTCCCGCCGCCACGCTGGCCCAGTCGGCGTTCGCCGCGGAGACCTCCGCCGCCGCCGGGTTGGCCTGCTGCCCGTCGTCGCGGGTGCCCGGCAGGCCGGGTAAAAGATCCTCCAGATCCTGCAGCAGCGCGGTGACCTGATACGAAACGTCGTTCAGCCGTCCGGGCTGGGCCGTCAGCGCGATCAGGGCGGTAAACTGCTGGTTAATCGCCGCGGCTTCCTTCGCCGAGCGATTCTGACGCACCGCGATTTCCATTTCCGAATTTTTGAAACCCTGATAGTGCGCCTGCTGGATCTGCTGGCTGGCGAAGGAGTAGCGGCCGGCCTGATACTCGCTCACCGCCTGCGCCAGCCGGTCGTCGATAATGCGAAAGCTCTCCTGCCACTGCGCCGCGATATCGTCCCGCGATAGGGCGCTATGCTGCTCCTCCGCCACCAGTCGATGCCCGCCGTCCAGCACCGGTTCGACTTCGCGCAGCGCCCGCTTCAGGCCGTCGATACGCGCCTGAACCGCGTCCAGCGGCTTACCCTCGGCAATCATCCGCCGAATGTCGCCGAAGGTGCTCTCCATCTCGTAGCTTTTGCGCGCCGAAATATTAATGCGAATCGGCCCTTCGAGGTTTTCAAACACTTCAAAGTAAGCGCTCTGAACTTCCCGGCGCGCCTCGTCGTTTTTCTGCTGCTGGTAGAGCTGCGCCGTTTTGTCCAGCCGCTGCTCGATATCCTCGATGTAGGGGGCATAGTGGGTCTGAGCCAGCGCGGCGGCGCTAAACAGGAGGCTAAAAAGCATCGCCAGAAAGAGAAAACGTGGAGCTGCCATTGCGCCTTCCATCGAAATTTAATGATAATAATTATCATTGCCATTTTTACCTTCGATGTACATGACGCAGATCATTAAAATGTCAAAGCGTGAAAATTTGTGTCAGATATTGCAAAGAGCGCAAGGCTAATGGCGCGCGGCGTCGGCGGCTAATTGCGTTGGATCCTGCTGAATACGCTGGAGAAATCTGCCGTAGCCCTGCGGCCCCATCCAGTAATTAATACTCTTCTCAACGCCGTTTGAGGTTAAGGTCGCTCCGCTAATGCCGTCGACCGTATAATCGTCGTGCCGTCCGTCGTTATTCTGCGTCACCTTCAGCGTCGGCTGGCCGCGATCGTCGCGTATTTTTTTGCCCGCCCACTGCCTCAGCCACTGCGGGTCTTCCACCCTCGCGCCGAGCAGCGGCGTCTCGTTCTGCCGGTAGTACAGCAGATCTTTCACCGTGCGGCCGTCGGTGTCGATGGCCACCAGCGCATACATCATCGATTTCGCGCCCTTACCGGAAACCGGCAGAATAATCTGTTGAATTGTTCCGCTGTTATCGTGAACGAGGTAGATATCTACCAGGGCGCAGCGCTGCCTGATTTGCGCCGGATCGCCGGCCGCCGGCAGGCTGGCGCAGCGTTTTTGCGCCGCGCGGCCCTTGCCCGGTGCCAGCAGATCGCCGCTATCGAGATTAAGCTGACGGACGCTAACCCGGCGCTGAAACTGCACCCTTAGCGCCTGCGGATCGCGCTGGCCGCTCTCATCGAGCCCAGCCACTTTGAGAACGGCAGCGGCGGTTTCATCGCCATCAGGTTCGGCAAAATTGTCTTTCTGCAGTAAAAAATAACCACCGGCGGCGGCAAAAAATAAAACACAAAAAAACATCAAAGATAAAACAATAATTTTACGTTTCGCCATGAGCTTATTATCCCCGTTAGCCGATGTGTATTGACCTCTATACTCGTCATACTTCAAGTTGCATGTGTGTTGGCTACGTTCGCTCACCCGAATCACTTACTGGTGTAAGCTCATCGGGATTCACTCCCTTGCCGCCGTCCTGCAACTTGAATTATTTAGAGTATACCTGCGATATAGCTTGCAATTATTTTTATCCCGCTGTCCAGCCCGATGTTGCCTGGCCACTCTGGGTAAAATAAAGCGTTTATTCGTGGAATAATTAATTTATGGCTCGCGGCGTGAATATATTTTATACGCCCAGTGAGCATGTATTAATAAAGCCAAAATAATATTCAGCGTACTGGTGAAACTATTTTCTGGTGAAAAGAGGAGGCCCATCATCCGGCTGGCAGGACGCCCGTATGCGCGGGCGGTTAAAATGCGTAAAAAAAACCGCCGGGCGCTGGTTTTTCTTAGGATTAATCTTATAATAGAAGGCTAAAAATTCACCTGCCAGCATCACCTTGAGAAAGGCGAAAAACATGCCCAGACCTACTGCGCTGTACGTTCCTCATATTTTGAGCGCGGCGGATATCGCGCCGGAAGAGCGTTACCAGCAAATATCGCAAAACCTCGGCTGCTATGGGATAGAAGTGGCGAACAACCGCCGCCCGGCAGAGATTATTGCCACACATAAGACTATATCCGCTATTTCCGGCGACTATTGTAGTGCGATGGGTTCGAAAAATCAGACCACCTTCGATCCGCATCGCGTCGAGGAGCAGTCGATCTATATTTCGCTGCTGGTGCAGGGACATCAGGTTATTAGCGGCAGAAAGAAATCCGTCTCCGCGCAGGTCAATCCGGGAATGCTGATTGTTCATCAGCGCAATGATTATTATCAGTATCAGTGCGACGACGTGAAGCAGCTCTATATCATTCCGCGCAGCGAGAAAATCAAAGACGTTTTTAACGGCAGGCTCAATAGTCCGATTGTTTCTCTGGAGAATCATCATCTGGCGATGTTTCTGAAATCGCACATGATGCTGCTCGATAGCCATTCGGCGGACCTGTCGCTAAAGGAGACGGCAACCGTTGTCGACGGTCTGCATAATATGGCGCTGCTGGTCCTGAGCGATATCGCGAAACAGCAGGGATTAATATCTTCCGGCAAGCTGGGGCATCTGGTGAATAGCGCGAAATCGTTTATCGCCCTGCACTATCAGCAGCACGATCTCTCCCCTGATCTGCTGTCAAAAGCGCTCCACTGCTCGCGATCCAGCCTCGATCGCGCCTTCAACGAACAGGGAACCTCGGTTATGACGGTGCTTAAAGAGCGGCGTTTAGAGGCCGCGCGTGCGCTGCTGGAGAGCGCACCTCAGCTGCGGGTCGAGCAGATTTCGTGGCTCTGCGGGTTTATCAGCCATCCGTTATTTAGCAAAAGCTTCCGCGAGAAATATCACGCATCGCCGAAGGCCTGGCGCGAAAATTATCAAAAAGCCGGTTAATAAACCGCGGGCTTTGTGATTCAGCGCTGGCGAAACGATTTAAAACGCATTGCCCGGCGCTCTTTAATATAGCTAAGCAGGCTATAGACGGAAATACCCAGCAGGGCAACGGCGACGAGGGCTAAAATGATTGAGCTGATGTTCATTATGGTTTTCTCCATATCATTTAGAATAAGATTTCTATCATAATGATTCTCACTCCGGCGACCAGTCCCGACAGCCTCAACTCTGTTCTCTGCCACTCACGCCAGCACTCTCCACAAGCGCTTGATCTTCATCGGCATGGAGAGCAGCATGGATCGGCAAACATCACAAAATAACTACGCTAACCGCCCACCACAGGAGAGACTCAGTGCCTACCGGACATCGCTTTCAGGCTACGGATCTGCATCAGTTTGTCGTCACCCTTTTCAGCCACCTCGGCAGCACCGCCAGCGAAGCGACCCTCGTCGCCGACCATCTGATTGCCGCCAACCTCTCCGGCCACGATTCGCACGGCGTCGGGATGATCCCGAGCTACGTGCGCTCCCAGGCCGCGGGGCATCTACAGCTCAACCGGCATGCCAGCATTATGAAGGACGCCGGGGCGGTAGTGACCCTCGACGGCAACGCCGGGTTCGGGCAGGTTGTCGCCCACGAGGCGATGCAGATCGGTATCGAAAAGGCACAACGGCACGGCATGGCCGCCGTCGCCCTACGCAATGCCCACCATATCGGCCGCATCGGCTACTGGGCCGAGCAGTGCGCGGCGGCGGGCATGATCTCTATCCACTTCGTCAGCGTCGTCGGCGACCCTATGGTTGCGCCGTTTCGCGGGAAGGACAGCCGCTTCGGCACCAACCCGCTGTGCGTGGTGTTCCCGCGCAGGGGCCAGCCGCCGCTGCTGCTGGACTACGCCACCAGCGCCATCGCTTTCGGCAAGACCCGCGTTGCCTGGCACAAGGGCGAAGCGGTGCCGGCCGGCTCCTTAATCGATGCCCACGGCGAGCCGACCAACGACCCGGCGGTGATGCAGACCTCGCCGCTGGGCGCGCTGCTGACCTTTGCCCAGCATAAAGGCTACGCCCTGGCGACGCTGTGCGAGATCCTCGGCGGCGCGGTATCCGGCGGGCAGACAACCCACCAGGAGAGCCTGCAAACCTGCGTCGACGCCATTTTCAACTGCATGACCACTATCATTCTGGACCCGGAAACCTTCGATGCTCCGCAGATGCAGAGCCAGACCGAAGCCTTTATCGACTGGTGTAAGCAGTCCCCGCACGAGGCGGACGCTCCGATTCTGGTGCCCGGCGAATGGGAGCAGGCCAACCGCGAGGAGCGCATGGCGCGGGGTATTCCGCTTGACGAGGGCAGCTGGCAGGCCATCTGCAGCGCGGCGCAGGAGGCCGGTTTAGCCGCGCAAACCCTCGCCCACTTCCGGCAAAAAATGGCCTGATCCCCCGCCCTGCGCCCCTTCCTTCGCGCCGCCGGCCGGCGCGAGCCTGCTATCGCCGGGGCGTCGTGCCGGGCCGCTCGTCATCGTCATTAGTGACGACATCGCGACGACCCGGCATCCCATTATTTTATTTCCCATAAAAATCAATTATTTATTTTTTTGGCACGCTTCCTGCTTAACAGCCACACCTGACGTCAGCATCGTGACGCAAGGACTCAATGACGATGGCAGGCCGGGCCCGGCCTGACCGACGATCTTCATTCACTGTTAACAGGTCTGTTACTGATGAAAAAAATCACGAGCGTTTGCCCTTACTGTGGGGCGGGTTGCAAGCTTAAGCTGGTTGTCGAAAACGATAAAATTATCCGCGCCGAAGCCGCCGATGGGGTGACCAACCAAAACCAGCTGTGCCTCAAAGGCTATTACGGATGGGATTTCCTCAACGATACCCAGCTGCTCACCCCGCGCCTGAAGCAGCCGATGATTCGCTATCAAAAAGGCGGCAAGCTCACCCCGGTGACCTGGGATGAAGCGATCCGCTATACCGCGAAAAAGCTGCAGGCCATCAAACAGCAGTACGGCCCGCGCGCCATTATGACCACCGGCTCATCCCGCGGCACGGGGAATGAAACCAACTATGTGATGCAGAAATTTGCCCGCGCGGTGCTCAACACCAACAACGTCGACTGCTGCGCCCGCGTGTGTCACGGGCCGTCGGTAGCCGGCCTCCAGCAGGCGTTGGGCAACGGCGCGATGAGCAACTCGATAAGCGATATTGAAAACTCGAAATGCCTGCTGGTCTTTGGCTACAACTGCGCGGATTCCCACCCGATCGTGGCCCGTAGGGTGATCAAAGCCCGCGAGAACGGGGCGAAGATCATTGTCTGCGACCCGCGACGCATTGAAACCGCGCGCATTGCCGATCGTCACCTGCAGCTCAATAACGGCAGCAATATGGCGCTGGTCAACGCCTTTGCGCACGTGCTGCTCGAGGAAGACCTCTACAATCATGATTACGTCGATCGCTTTACCGAAGGCCTTGAGGCCTACCGGGAAGCGGTAAGGGACTACTCGCCCGAGGCGGTTGAAGCGCTGACCGGGGTGCCGGCGCAGGAGGTGCGCCAGGCGATGCGAATGTTTGCCGCCGCGCCTTCGGCCACCATTATGTGGGGAATGGGCGTGACCCAGTTTGGCCAGGCGGTAGACGTGGTCAAAGGGCTGGCCAGCCTCGCGCTGCTCACCGGCAACCTCGGGCGCGAGCACGTCGGCGTGGGCCCGGTGCGCGGACAAAACAACGTCCAGGGCGCCTGCGACATGGGGGTTCTGCCGAACCTCTTCCCCGGCTATCAGGAGGTCACCGACCCGCAGGTGCGGGCGAAGTTTGCCGAGGCCTGGGGCATCGACCCGGCGCTGATGGACGATAAGGTCGGCACCCGCATCACCGAAGTGCCCCACAAGGCGTTGACCGGGGAGATCAAGGCCTACTACATCATGGGGGAAGATCCGCTGCAGACGGAGGCCGACCTCGGGCTGGTGCGCAAGGGGATCGAGGCGCTGGATTTCGTGGTGGTGCAGGATATCTTTATGACCAAAACCGCCGAGATAGCCGACGTGCTGCTGCCGGCGACCTCCTGGGGCGAACACGGCGGCGTGTTCACCTGCGCCGATCGCGGCTTCCAGCGCTTTGAAAAGGCAATCCCGACGTCGGGAAACGTCAAGCGCGACTGGGAGATCATCAGCCTGCTGGCCAGCGAAATGGGCTACCCGATGCACTACGCGGATAACCAGCAAATCTGGGACGAAATGCGCGAGCTGTGCCCACTGTTCTACGGCGTAACCTATGAAAAAATGGGCGATATGAACCACGTGCAGTGGCCCTGCCCGACGCTGGATCATCCGGGCACGCCGTGGCTTTATAAGGATAACCAGTTTGATACCCCGACGGGTAAAGGCCAGCTGTTCGCCGCACCGTGGCGGGCCCCGGCCGAAACGCCGGATGCCGACTATCCGCTGGTGCTGTGCACGGTGCGCGAAGTCGGCCACTACTCGTGCCGCTCGATGACCGGCAACTGCGCGGCGCTGCAGTCGCTGGCCGACGAGCCGGGCCGGGTGCAAATTAGCCGCGCCGATGCGCAGCAGATGGGGATTACCGACCGACAGCTGGTGTGGGTCAGCTCGCGGCGCGGAAAGGTTATCACCCGCGCCGATATCAGCGATCGCATCAATAGCGGTGCCGTCTATATGACCTACCAGTGGTGGGTGGGGGCCTGCAATGAGTTAACCCAGGATAACCTCGACCCGATCTCGAAAACGCCGGAAACCAAGTACTGCGCGGTGAAGGTCGAGGCCATTGCCGATCAGCGCTGGGCGGAACAGTTTGCGCTCAGCGCCTACAACGAGATGAAAGCGCGTCTTAAAGCCGCGGCTAACGCCTAAAAGCTTCAGGGGAGGCGCGCCTCCCCTGACGTGACGTTGTCACTCAACGCGTCAGGCTTCGCCGACCAGCGGCAGCAGTTTTTCCACCAGCGCCGTCCACATCAGCACTCCGGGTTCGATCAGATCGTCATTAAAATCATAGCCGGCGTTATGCAGCGGTTTGGACGGCGTTTCGCCATCGGTACCGATCCAGAAATAGGCCCCGGGGCACGCTTCCAGCATGCAGGCAAAATCCTCTGAGGCCATTGACGGGCTGACCTCGGCGTTCACCGCCGACTCGCCCAGCGCGGCAATCGCCGCCTCGCGGACGCTCAGCGCCTGCGCCGGATGGTTGCGGGTGACCGGGTAGCCCGGATACCAAAAAATTTCCCCCTGCACGTCAGAGACCTGCGGCTGCGTCGCCACGTAGCGTTCAATCAGCCCTTTTACCCGCTCGCGAACCGGGTTGCTCAGGCAGCGGAAGGTGCCGCGCAGCACTACTTTGTCCGGCAGGACGTTGATCGCCTCCCCGCCGCTAATCTGCGTAATACTGACCACCGCCGACTCCTGCGGCGACAGGCGCCGCGACGGAATCGTCTGCAGCGCCATAATAAGCTGCGCGGCGGCGACGATCGGGTCGGCCCCGCTCTCCGGCATCGCCGCATGGCAGCTTTTGCCGGTCAGGGTGATTTCGAAGGCATCAAGGGAGGCCATCATCGCGCCGCTGTTGATCGCCACCTGCCCCAGCGGGATCCCCGGCCAGTTGTGCAGCGCGTAAATTGCGTCCATTGGAAACAGGGTAAACAGCCCCTCTTCGACCATTTTGCGCGCGCCGCCGAGGTTCTCTTCCGCCGGTTGAAAAACAAAATGCACCGTGCCGCGAAAGCGGCGGGTCCGCGCCAGATGCGCCGCCGCGGCCAGCAGCATCGCGGTATGGCCATCGTGGCCGCAGGCGTGCATCACGCCGGGATTGCGGGATTTGTAGCTGACCTCGCCGAGTTCGGTAATCGGCAGGGCGTCCATATCGGCGCGCAGGCCGATTACCGGGCCAGGACCGTTCTCCAGGGTCGCCACCACCCCCGTTCCCGCCAGCCCCGTATGCACCTGCAGGCCAAACGAGGCCAGCAGTTCGGCGACGCGACGGGAGGTTTTCTGTTCCTGATAGCCCAGTTCAGGGTAAGCATGAAAATCGCGTCGCCAGCGAATAGCCTCGGCGATGGATGAAGGCGATACTGCCATGTCGTACTCCTTTCCTGCACAGCATCAACGCTGAGCGAGGGTTGTTATCGGTATGCATTTTATCCATGCGCCCCGCGAGCGCCGGGCTGCTCTATGAGTTATATCCTTTCGCCAGCACGCTGACAACTCTCGCTAAACGTCCGCCCGGCGGGCTTTGGCGAGCGGCCGCGGCCCCCTTCTCAATTAATGGTAGCCATTTCAACGGTGACAGAAGCCATATGATTAACTAATATGCAGAGCTGTTGGCGATTCGCCAGATTATCCACCTGTTGACTTCCGTTATCGGGAATAAAATGTTTAACCCAGACCACAATCGCTTAGCGCCCACGCTGGCGATGATCATGGCCGCCTCGCTGGTAGGCTTTATCACCGGCTATACGGTGCCGCTTATCAGCCTTGAGCTTGCGCAGCAGCAAATTGATACCCTCTACGTTGGCCTGCTGGCCGCGCTGCCGCCGGCGGGCATGATGCTCTCCTCCTTCCTCTCGCCCGGGCTGTGCCGCCGCTTTGAGATGGGCGTGCTGCTCAGCGCAAGTCTGATCCTGCTGGCCCTGGCGACGGTTGCCTCCTGCCTGACCGTCGATCTACCGCAGCTCCTGCTGCCGCGCTTCCTGACCGGCCTCGCCTCGGGGGTGATTATCGTGCTGGGAGAGAGCTGGATAACCGGCGGGGCGGCGGGTAAAAATCGCGCCACCCTGACCGGGATTTACGCCTCGGCGTTTACCGGCTGCCAGCTGGCCGGACCGCTGCTCATTTCCGCCGGCCCCGCCTACCAGTCATGGGCGCTGCTGGCGATCTGCGGCCTGACCGCCCTGTGTCTGCTTATGCTGCGCCACCTGCCGGGCGGCAGCCGTGAGAGCCTCGCCGGACGCGCCAGCTGGCGTAGCCTCGGCGCATTTTTGCCGGTTCTGGCCTCCGGCGTATTCTGCTTTTCCTTCTTCGATGCCAGCATCCTGGCGCTGCTGCCGCTGTACGGCATGGATAAGGGGCTAAACGAGTCGATGGCGGTGCTGCTGGTGACGGTGGTACTAACCGGCGACGCGCTGTTCCAGGCGCCGCTCGGCTGGATTGCCGATAAGTTTGGCATCCGCCGGGTGCACCTCAGCTGCGCGCTGGTGTTCTGCTTCACCCTGCTGGCGCTGCCCTTCCTGCTCGGCTCGCGCATGCAGCTGATCGTCGGCTGCCTGGTGCTCGGGGCGGCGGCGGGCGCGCTCTATACCCTGTCGCTGGTGCGGGCGGGTAAAACCTTCTCCGGGCAAAAGCTGATCATGATAAACGCGCTATTGGGCTTCTTCTGGTCGGCGGGGAGCGTTGCCGGGCCGGTGATCAGCAGCCTGGCGATCGGCGTTTCGGGATATGACGGTCTGATCGTCACCCTCTTCGCCAGCGGGCTGCTGTTCCTGCTGATTCAGGGATTAGGTAAAAGCGAGAAGACGCTGCTGGCTAACGAGCGTGAAGCTTCGGTCGATGAGGTTAGCGAAGCGGCGCAGTAGCGCGCCGTTGCGCCTGCAGCAATACGATAAAGCGGCCCTGGCGGCCGCTTTTCTTATAGCACTTTGCTGAGGAACGCGGCGGTGCGCGGGTTGCTCGGGGCGCTAAAGATCTGCTCCGGCCGGCCCTGCTCCTGAATAATCCCGCCGTCGATAAAGATAACCCGGTCGGCGACCTCGCGGGCAAAGCCCATTTCATGGGTCACAATGACCATCGTCATCCCTTCGCTGGCGAGATTTTTCATCACCGCCAGCACGTCGCCGACCAGCTCGGGGTCGAGCGCCGAGGTCGGCTCGTCGAACAGCATAATCGACGGCTTCATTGCCAGCGCGCGGGCAATCGCCACCCGCTGCTGCTGGCCGCCGGAGAGGCTGGAAGGCCAGGCGTCGCGCTTATCGCTCAGCCCCACTTTTGCCAGCAGCTCTTCCGCCAGCGCAATCGCCGCCTGCCGGGCCATGCCGCGCAGGTTCATCGGCGCCATGATCAGGTTTTCCAGCACCGTCATATGCGGGAACAGGTTGAAGCGCTGAAAGACCATGCCGACGCTTTCACGCAGCTTGTTCAGGTCGGTGGTGCGGTCGTGGACGGCAAAGCCGTTGACCGCCACTTCGCCCTCGCTGACGGTTTCCAGCGCGTTCATGCAGCGCAGAAAGGTGCTTTTCCCCGAGCCGGAGGGGCCGATGATGCACACCACTTCCTGCGGCTGAATATCGCAGCTAATGCCGCGCAGAACGTGGCTGTCACCGAAGCGCTTGTGCAGATTGTTAATGTGAATCACTTTTGCCAAACCTCTTTTCCAGACGGTTAACCAGCTGTGCCAGCAGGAAGGTAATCACCCAGTAGACCAGAGAGATCGTCAGGTAGGGTTCCCAGTAGGTGGCGTAAGCGCCGGAGACGGTACGCGCGGCGTAGGCCAGGTCGGCAAGGCCGATCGCCGACGCCAGCGAGGAGTCCTTAACGATAGCGATGGCATTGTTGCCCAGCGGCGGCAGAATGCGGCGAAACGCCTGCGGCAGGATCACCTGGCGCATGGTTTTCCACCACGGCATCCCCAGCGCACGAGAGGCTTCCATCTGCCCTTTATCGATCGACTGAATGCCGGCGCGGAAAATTTCCGAGACGTAGGCCCCGGCGTTGAGCGTTATCGCCACCACGCAGGAGAGAAACGCGCCGTAGTTAGAGCGCAGCTCGCGGGCAAAATCGGCGCTCATCACCCCGCCGGTGACCAGCAGGCCGTCGCGCGGGTTGATAAACAGCGGCACCAGCGCAAAGTGAACCACCATGATCTGCACGAACAGCGGCGTGCCGCGAAATGCGCTGACGTAGAAGCGTACCGGGAACTGGACCAGGTAGCGCAGGACGTATTTCCATACCCCGTGCTCGGCCTTCGCCATTCGCCCCAGCCCGAGGGTCAGCCCCCACAGGGTGCCGAGGATCACGCAAATAATGGTGCATTTAATGGTCATCAAGGCGCCGTCCATAAACAGCGGACCGTACTCCTCGATGATCTCCCAACGGAATCCCGTCATAATCCTTCCCTAAAAAATACGGCTATCGTCAAAGCCGATAGCCGTGAGTAAGACAAAAAATAGATCTTATTGCGCTGGCAGCGTCGGGACGTTGTCGTCGAACCAGGTTTTGTAGATTTTGGCGTAGGTGCCGTCGGCGACAATTTTCTGCAGGCCGGCGTTGATTTTCGCCTGCAGCGCGCTGTTGCCTTTGGCTACGGCGATGCCGAAGTACTGGCGCTCAAACTTCGCGTCCGGCACCAGCTTGAACTGCTTCTCCGGATGCTGCTTGATGTAGTATTTCACCACCCCAACGTCGCCGACCGCCGCGCTGACGCCATCTTCAAACAGCTCCTGCAGCATCAGCGGCGTATTGTCGAAGCGCTTAATGGCGGTGCTGTTTTTACCCAGCACGTCAGAAACCACGATATCGCCGGTGCTGGAGTTCACCACCCCAACCTTCTCGCTTTTCAGCGCCGCCAGCGAGGTCACCTTCGAATCCGACGGCACCACGATCGACTGCTCGGCCGGGAAATAAGGGGCGGAAAAATCCACCATCTGCTTACGCTTATCGGTAATGGTGATCCCGGAGATGATAATGTCGCGATCGCCGGTGTTGAGGGTAGCGAAGATCCCCTCCCACGGCGTGTTGACCAGCTTGATATCAAAGTTTTCTGCCTTAGCGATCGCTTTGATAATGTCGATATCAAAACCTTGCAGCTGCTTCTGGCTGTTTTCGTACTCAAACGGGCGATAGGTGCCGCCGGAACCGACAACGTAGGTTTCCTGCGCCGCCTGCGCGGTGCCAATCATTGCCGCCATCAGGCAGCACGCTTTCATCCACTTCTTAACCATGATAGATCCTTTTTATGCATTTATTTTGCATAAAAATACACACACTCAGCATAGCATGCAACCACAAACCTGCGCTGCGGTGATTTATCTGGCAGTTAGCTGCGCTTACCGCCAGATTTACCGATCGCTTTATGCAGTTCGTTGATGCGCTTCATCGACTTCATGGTTTTTTGCGGAGCGGTAGAGGCGACCGAGAGCACCATCATTTCCAGACACACCAGCACCGTTCCGTGCAGCGGCACCCGCCCGTTATCGCCGCCGCGCGGCACCTCGATAACCACCTGCGCCTCCTGGCTGAAGCGGGAGTCCACCGCCTGGGTCAGCAGAATGGTCGGAATACCGAGCCGCCGGGCCTCCCGCAGGGTGGTCATGCCTTCGCGGTGCGGCGATTTTTGCCCCATCATGATCAACACGTCGCCGCGCTGCAGGCCGATCAGCTGTTCGGCGAGGCTAAAACCGGTGCGGTTAAGGACGTACGAAGGCAGACCGATGCGGCTGAACAGCCTGGCGGTATACTCCGCCAGAATCCCCGAGGCGCCGATGCCGAAAATCGCCACCTGGCGCGCGTCGGTGAGCAGAGCCACCGCCTGCGCGACCGCCGCGCGGTTGTCGGGGCGGGAGAGCATCTCGCAGGCGCGCTGGTGGCCCTCGAGCACGAAATCGATGCTCGAATTGACGTCCGTCGAGAGCACATTGACCGTCGAGAGCATTTTCTCCGAGGAGGTAATCGACGGGCCAAACCAGCGCTCCATCGTCTGCTTCAGCTCACGCAGCCCGGCAAAGCCCAGCGCCTGGATGGCCCTGACCACCGTGGCGTCGGAGGTGTGGGTGGCGGTGGCAATCTCCATCGCCGTGCGCTCCAGCACCACCTCGCGGTTATCGTTGATATAGCTAACCACCGCCAGCAGGCGCGGCGACAGCTGATGCGCCCGGGCGCGAAAACGGTCGCCAAACAGGTCGACCCGCCCTTTCTCGCGTTTGGCCGGAGTTTTCATTTAAGCTCCGGTGGCAGCGGACGTCCGGCAATATGCGACTGCACTTCGGCCGCCATCAGGCTCAGCGCGGCGAAGGAGTTGGAGATCACGTCCTCACGCGGCAGCAGGATATAGCGTCCGCTGCGGCAGGCGCGCATAAAGTCGCACCAGCCCGGCATCACGGTCTCCATCGCCTGCAGCTCGTCCTGCGGCTTACCGCCGGTATCGGAGCGCCAGGTCGCGAAAACGAAATCGGCATCCAGCTCCGGCAGCTGCTCGGCGCTGACGTCGATGCGCTGGCCGTCGGGAATACGCTCAATCAGCGGCGGAAAACGAAAGCCGGCGTCGCGCAGCACGCGGCCCAGGGCGTGATAAGCGTGATGGACGGTCACTTTACCGCCGTTAGCCTGAATCACCGAGACGGTAATCTTCTGCGTATCGACCGCCGCCTTCAGCTGCTTAATCTGCTCCCGATAGCGCCGCTCGAGCACCGCCAGCCGCGGCTCGGAGCCGGTCAGCTGCGCCAGCTTCGCGTAAATGCGCGGCGCGCTGCCCTGCAAATGGTCGATGCTCACCGTTGGGGCTATCTTCTCCAGCTGTTCCACGGAGACGTGGCGGCTGGGCTCGGTAATAATCAGGTCCGGCTTAGCCGCAGCCACGGCTTCAAGATCGATATCCGCGGTGCCGATAAACTGAATATCGCTGTTATCAAAATCGATGCCGGTAAGCTGGGCGCTGGAGCGCAGATAGTGGCTACCGTCGGGACGCGTACGCCCGTGGCTGGCGACCGGCGGCACGCCGAGCTCGATCAGCGGGATCGTGATATCCAGATCGTGCATCGAGACAATCCGCTGCGGATGCAGCGGAACGTTCACCACCCGACCTAAATCATCGGTAAATTTTTGCGTCTGACCCGCGGCGGCACCGGCGGTACCGGCCACGCAAAGCAGCAGAGGAACTAACCAACGCATAGCAATCCTTGAGAGTTACAGGGCATCACGACGACGCCACAGCAGCAGAATAAAAAACGGACAACCCACCAGGGCGATGACAATCCCGGCCGGGATTTGCAGCGGCGCAAAGGCCACCCGCCCGATGGTGTCGGTCACTAATACCATCAGAGCACCAATCAGTGCGCTGCCGCACAGCAGAGAGACCTGGCCGCCGCGCAGCACAAAGCGCGCCATATGCGGCGCCATCAGGCCAACGAAGCCGAGGCTGCCCACGCAGGAGACGCTGGCGGAGGTCAGCAGCACCGGGGCAAAAAAGCGCAGCAGCGTCAGTTGCTGTAGCCGGACGCCGAGGCCGATAGCCGTGCGGTCGCCGAGCAGCGCCACGTCCGCCGCGCGGGCGGTAAGAAACAGGATCAGCGCGCCGGGCAGCGCCCAGCAGGCGGCGACCGCCAGCAGCGGCCAGGTCGCGGCGTGCAGGCTTCCCGCCAGCCAGATCATCGCCGTCTGCACGTCGCGGACGTCGGCGGTGGTCATAAAAATGCCCACCGCCGCGGCCAGCGTCCAGGAGACGCCGATACCGATCAGGATAAAGCGCGGCCGCGAGCAGTCGCGCGCCAGAGCCAGCACCAGCAGCGCCACCAGCACGCCGCCGGCCATTCCCGCCAGCGGTCTCCAGGCCAGCGCCGTCGCCGGGAAGAACAGGATCAGCGCCAATACCACCACGCTGGCCCCCTCCTTGACGCCGATAAGCCCCGGGTCCGCCAGCCCGTTACGGGTGATGCTCTGCATTGCCGCGCCGGCCATCCCCAGCATCGCCCCGCACAGCAGCGCCATAAACAGCCGCGGTAGGCGGATATCGAACAGAATAAAGCGCTGCTGTCCGCTGAGGCTATCCGCATCCAGCAGCGCCCGCAGCACGGTCCCGGAAGGTAGCGGGAAGCTGCCGCGCGTCAGACCAAACGCGCCGAGAATGGCGATCGCGGCGAGCAGCCCGGCGGCACTCTTCAGCGCCGCCGGGCGCAGCAGAATATGACGGCTCCCGGCAGCCAGCGGGCGGAATCCGGCACGACGTGCGGCGCTTTTCATTTAAAGAATCTCGCGGCAATAAAAGTAAAAAACCACCTGCATAGCAGGTGGCATTGAAAACGCCCCATAGGGGCGTACTAAGTCCAGACTCTGAGAGCCTTCCCTTCACACCTCTTTTAGAGGGAGCTGGCTCTCTTCAACTTCATGCTTT